>NZ_DASVFL010000241.1:0-33117 GCF_036380075.1 Lentzea sp.
GACGTGAACAAGCTGTCGTTCGAGATCATCCAGGTGCTGCAGGGAGAGGGCAGCACCATCGACAGCCTGCTCCAGCACACGGCGTCGCTGACCAGCACGCTCGCGAGCAAGGACAAGGTGATCGGCGAGGTCGTCGACAACCTCAACACCGCGCTCGACACCGTGAACTCGCGCGACCAGGACTTCAACAACCTCGTGATCACGTTGCAGACGCTGGTGTCCGGGCTCGCCCAGGACCGCCAGCCGATCGGCGACGCGATCACCGCGCTCGGCGACCTGACGCAGGCGACGTCGGGGCTGCTGGAGCAGGGCCGCGAGCCGTTGAAGAACGACATCGCGCAGCTCGGCCTGGTCTCGAAGACGCTGGGCGACAGCGAGGCGCTGGTCGACGGCATGCTCCAGCGCCTGCCGAACAAGCTGGAGACGATCACCAGGACCGCGACCTACGGCTCGTGGTTCAACTTCTACCTGTGCGAGGCCAGCGGCCAGGTCGCCGTGCCGCCGGTCATCCCGAACCCGATCCCGATCACGGCGTTGCCGGTGACCCAGCAGAGGTGCCGCCGATGAAGACCTCGAATCCGATCAGGACCGGCGCGATCAGCCTGACGTTGATCGTCCTGTTGCTGCTGGCCGCGTTCTACTCCGACGACCTGCCGATCGTCGGCGGCGGCACGAGCTACGCCGCCGACTTCAGCGAGGCCGCGGGACTGGTGCCGGGCAACGAGGTCCGCGTCGCCGGCGTGAAGGTCGGCAAGGTCACCAAGGTCAAGCTCAACGGCGACCGCGTGCGGGTCACGTTCAAGGTCAAGGACGCCTGGGTGGGCGACCGGACGACCGCGATGATCCGCATCAAGACGTTGCTGGGCCAGAAGTTCGTGGCGCTGGACCCGCAGGGCAGCCAGCCGCTGTCGCCGGGCAGCCCGATCCCGAAGGAGCGCACGCTCGCGCCATACGACGTGAACGAGGCGTTCAACGGGCTCGCGACGACCGTCGGCCAGATCGACACCAAGCAGCTCGCGGACAGCTTCACGGTCCTGTCCGACACCTTCAAGAACTCGCCGGAGCACGTCCGCGGCGCGCTCGACGGCCTGTCGGCGCTGTCGAAGACGATCTCCTCGCGCGACGAGCAGCTGGCCAAGCTGCTGGACAACACCCGGCAGCTGACCAAGACGCTCGCCGACCGCAACGCCGAGTTCGAGAAGCTGCTCGGCGACGGCAACCTGCTGCTCGGCGAGCTGCGCAAGCGCCGCGAGGCGATCAGCGCGCTGCTGACCGGCACGCGCGACCTGGCCCGCGAGCTCAGCGGCCTGGTGCAGGACAACCAGAACCAGCTCAAACCGGCCCTGGAGCAGCTCGGCAGGGTCACCACGATCCTCCAGCGCAACCAGGACAACCTCGACCGCAGCCTCGCGCTGATGGCGCCGTTCTACCGGGTGTTCGCGAACACCCTGGGCAACGGGCGCTGGTTCGACACCTACATCTGCGGTCTGCTGCCGCCCGCGGTGAACCTCGGCGTCGTCGGGTTCAACGAGGAAGGCTGCCTGCCTCCGGGGGTGCAGCGATGACAGACGTGGCAACGTCCAGGGTCGGCCGGTTCATCGCGATCGCGTGCGTGCTGGCGCTGGTCGTGACGGCCGGTCTGTGGTGGGTCTTCGCCACCATGAACGGCCGCAAGGTCACGGCGCACTTCGCCGCGGCCGTCGGCGTCTACCCCGGCGGTGACGTGCGGGTGCTGGGCGTGAAGGTCGGCACGATCGACGAGGTCACGCCGGAGGGCAAGACCGTGAAGGTCGTGTTCACCGTCGACCGCGACGTCCGGGTGCCGGAGAACGCGCAGGCCGTCGTGGTCGCGCCGAGCGTGGTCAGCGACCGGTACGTGCAGCTCACGCCCGCCTACACCGGCGGTCCGACGCTGGGCGACGACGCGCTGATCCCGCGCGAGCGCACGGCGACGCCGGTCGAGCTGGACGAGCTGTACTCGTCGCTCGACAAGCTCACGACGGCGCTGGGCCCCAACGGTGCGAACGCCGACGGCGCCTTGGCGGACCTGCTGAACTCCGCCGCGAAGAACCTCGAGGGCAACGGCCAGGCGCTCAACGACACGCTGAAGAACCTCGGCCAGGCCACGCGGACGCTGTCGGGGTCCAAGGAGGACCTGTTCGCGACCGTCGACAACCTGCAGAAGTTCACCGCGATGCTGGCCGCGAACGACAGCCAGGTGCGCGACTTCAACCAGCAGCTCGCCGACGTGTCGAAGATGCTCGCCGACGAACGCGGTGACCTCGGTGCCGCGCTGTCGGAGCTCGCGACCGCTCTCGGCCAGGTGCAGGGCTTCGTCAAGGACAACCGCGAGGCCCTGAAGTCCAACGTGGACAAGCTGGCCTCGATCACGCAGGTGCTGGTGAACCAGCGGGCGGCGCTGGCGGAGACGCTCGACGTGGCGCCGCTGGCCCTGGGCAACCTGCAGAACTCCTACAACGCGGCGTCCGGCACGCTCGACACGCGCGCGAACATCAACGAGCTCAACCAGCCGCCGATCGTGCTGATCTGCAAGCTGGTGCAGCAGGCGACGCCGAACAACGTGCCGCCGGTGCTCGCGCAGACGTGCAAGCAGCTGGAGCCGTTGCTGACCGGCGCGATCCCGCTGAAGTCGCCGGCCGAGGTCATCAGCGACCTGAACGCGGGCAAGCTGCCGCTGCCCCTGCCGCTCGCGGGGGTGCCCCAGTGATGAGGAGACTGGTCGTGGGGCTGACGGCGGTGCTGCTGGTCTCGGGCTGCGGCTCGGGCGGTTTCGACGGCGTCTACAACCTGCCGCTGCCCGGCGGTGCCGACGTCGGCGACCACCCGTACCGGGTGAAGGCGCAGTTCAAGGACGTCCTGGACCTCGTGCCGCAGGCCGGCGTGAAGGTCAACGACGTCCCGGTCGGCCGGGTGGAGAAGATCGACCTCACCTCCGACGGCTGGACCGCCGAGGTCACCATGCTGGTCAACGGCGACGTGCAGCTGCCGGCCAACGCGTTCGCGAAGCTTCGCCAGTCCGCGCTGCTCGGCGAGAAGTTCGTCGAGCTGGGCAAGCCCTCCGACGCGGCGGGCAAGCTCGCGGACAACGCGGTGATCCCGTTGTCGAAGACGAACCGCAACCCCGAGGTCGAAGAGGTCTTCGGCGCGTTGTCGATGCTGCTCAACGGTGGTGGTGTGGCGCAGCTGCAGAACATCACCAAGGAGCTCAACGCCGCGATGGAGGGCAACGAGAAGGAGATCCGCTCCTTGCTCGGCAACCTGAACACGTTCGTCGGGGAGCTCGACAAGCACAAGGCGGAGATCGTCCGCGCGCTCGACTCGATCAACCGGCTCGCCGGGACGCTGGCGCAGCAGCGCGAGAAGATCGCGGTGGCGCTGACGGACCTGGAGCCGGGCCTGAAGGTGATCGCCGAGCAGCGCACGCAGCTCGTAACGCTGCTGAAGTCGCTGAACACCCTGTCGGACGTCGCGACGGACACGGTCAACAGGAGCCGTGACGACATCGTCGCGGACCTGAAGGCGTTGCAGCCGACGCTGACGAAGCTCGCCGAGTCGGGGCAGAACCTGCCGAAGTCGCTGGAGCTGCTGCTGACCTACCCGTTCCCGGACGAGGCGCTCGACGGCATCAAGGGCGACTACACCAACGCGTTCATCGACCTCGACCTGAACCTCGGCACGATCCTCGACAACCTGGGGCGCTCGCGGCAGTCGCCGATCGACTCGCTCCTGCCGCCGTCGCAGGGCACGCCGCTGCCGCTGCCCAACATCCCGTTGCCGAACATCCCGCTGCCGAACCTCGGGCAGGGGCAGGGGACCGGGTCGGGGCTGGGCGACCTGCTCGGCGGTCTGCTGGGAGGTGGTCGCAAGTGATCCTGCGGTCGACGAAGCTCAAGATCGGCGCGTTCGTGCTGGTCGCGCTGCTGGGCATCTCCTATGTCAGCGCCACCTACATCGGCCTGTTCAAGTCGGCGTCGACGGTCGTGACGATGCAGCTCGCCGACTCCGGCGGCATCTTCACCAACGCCGAGGTCACCTACCGCGGCGTGACGATCGGCCGCGTCGGGCAGCTGCGGCTGACCTCCGACGGCGTCGAGGTCGACCTGGAGCTCGACGCGGACGCGCCGCGCGTGCCGGCCGCGACCGAGGCCGTGGTGGCCAACCGGTCGGCCGTCGGCGAGCAGTTCGTGGACCTGCGGCCGAAGACGGACGCCGGCCCGTACCTGGAGGCCGGCTCGGTCATCCCGCGGTCGGCGACCAAGACGCCGCCGCCGGTCGACGGTCTGCTGTCGAACCTGGACGCGTTCGCGTCGTCGGTGCCCACGAACTCGCTGAAGACCGTGGTCGACGAGCTGCACACCGCGTTCAACGGCACCGGCGGCGACCTGCAGGTGCTGATCGACAACACCGCGGCGTTCACGGCCGCGGCGAAGGAGCACCTGCCCCAGACGACGCAGCTGCTCCAGGACGGCCGGATCGTGCTGGCCACGCAGGCCGCGCAGGGCGGTGCCATCCGGTCGTTCAGCGGTGACCTGCGGCTGCTCGCCGAGCAGCTCAAGGCCTCCGACGGCGACCTGCGGCGGTTGATCGTCGCCGTGCCGCCGGCGTCCGAGCAGGTCTCGGCGCTGCTGAAGGAGAGCGGCCCGAACCTCGGGGTGGTCTTCGCGAACCTGCTGACCACGTCGAACATCCTCGTGACCAGGCGCGACGGCCTGGAACAGCTCGCGGTGACGTACCCCATCGCCGTCGGTGGCGGCTTCACCGTGGCGCCGGGGGACGGGACGGCGCACTTCGGGCTCGCGCTGAACGTCTTCGACCCGATGCCGTGCACGGTCGGGTACGAGGGCACGACCATCAGGACGGGCAACGACACGTCCGCCGCACCGCTGAACACGCAGGCCTACTGCGCCCTGGCGCGCGGGTCGGCCACGTCGGTGCGAGGCTCGCAGAACGCGCCCTACGGCGGCACGCCGACGACGCCCGTGGGCAACGCGACGACGCAACCCGGCCAGGAGCCGACGGGTCAGCAGGCGGTGCCGGAACTGCCTCTGCTGACGTCGCTGGGCGCGCTGCTGGGTCTGCCGGAGGGGAAGAAGTAGTGCGGATCTTCACTGTGGTCGCCGCCGTGCTGGCGGTGCTGGCGTTCGGGTACGCCGCGTACTCCGGCGTGGCCTGGTACTCGGCCTCCCACTCGTCGGAGTCCTCGTTCGCCGCGGCGCGCGACGAGGCGCTGCGCTCCGGCCAGGTGGGCGTCGCGAACTTCCTGACGCTCGACTACAAGAAGGTCGACGAGGACCTCCAGCGGTGGCTCAACTCGTCCACCGGCGAGCTGCGCGCCGAGATCGACAAGGACAAGGACTCGCGCAAGAAGCAGCTGGTCGACGCCAAGTCCGTGACGACGTCGAAGGTGCTCGACTCCGCCATCACCGAGCTGGACGACCGCACCGGCACCGCGTCGATGATCGCCGTCGTCGAGAGCACCGTGACCCCGGACGGCGGCCAGAAGGTCACCAAGATCAACCGGTACCTGACCGAGCTCACCCGCACGGACGACGGCTGGAAGCTGAGCCAGCTGGGCCCGCTGCGGGCGGGCGTCTGATTGGACGAGAGCACGTGCCCCCTTCCCGCCGCCGCCCCATCCCGACGCCCCCGGCAGGAGGCCGCCCGAAGGTCGCCGGCCTGAACCGCCGCACCACCTCCGACCCGGTGGCGCCCGAGGCCGTGCCGGAGCCCGTGGCTGTTCCGGAGACCGAGGCCGCGCCGGAGCCCGTGGTCGTCCCGGAGCCCGAGGCCGAGGAGCTCACGGCGCCGGAGGCGGTCGAGTGGGAGCCGGCGTCGCCGAAGCCGGAGGAACCCGCCGAGGAGCCCTCCGCGCCGGTCGCGGAGAAGGTTGCCGCGAAGCCGAAGGCCGCCAAGCCCGTCGAGGTGGAGTCCGCCGAGGTGGAGGCCGCCGAGGAGGAGGCCGCCGAGCCGGCCACCCCGAGGAACGCCTGGCTGCTGCCGGCGGCCCTGCTGGTGGTCGCGGTGCTGCTGGGCGCATTGGGCACGTTCTTCCTGGTCAAGTCGCGCGCGGTGTCCTACGACGCGGCCCTGGTCGACGCCGGCACCACCTCGGCGGTGAACGGCCAGGTCCGCGAGGCCGTCGAGAAGTCGTTCTCCTACAACTTCGCCGACGTGGCGGCCACCGAGAAGGCGGCGAAGGAGCTGCTGACCGGCAAGGCCCTCTGCCAGTACAACGCGGTGTTCGGCCCGGTGAAGGAGGTCGCGCCCCAGCAGAAGCTGGTCGTGACCGTCCGCGTCGTCTCCTCCGCGGTCTCGTCGCTCAAGGACGGCCGGGCCACCGTGCTGGTCTTCGCCGACCAGGTCACCACCCGCACCACCGACAACCAGTCGGGCGGCGGCACGGCCATGCTCCGCGTGAGCGCGGTCGACGACGGCGGCCGCTGGAAGATCGACAACATGGAGATGTTCGGGGCGACGGCGGAGCAGAACCGCCAGCTCCAGGGCTGCTGACGCGGGGCGCCGGCCGGGGAGGTCGTTTGGCCCGGGCCGGTGCGCGCCCGCCGGCGCCGCTGCCCTAAGATCAACAACCCTGGGAAATGCCCCGGAAGCACCCGGAACACACCTCTCGCCAGTCCCGACACGCGTGATCTCGGTCACAGGGAAACTGGTGGCGCTCTGTAAGACGACTTGAAGCCGTCAACTTCCCACCGGATCGGCCGCACGCGTGTTTGTGCAGGTCAAATGAGTGGCGGAAAGTAAACGTCGCTCCATCCACAGGGTGGATCGGTCTGCAACATCTTGACTGCGCGCTCATGCAGGGTCACTCTGTCGGTGAGCAAGAGGAGGGTCCTTCCAGGTGCCTCTCGACAGTCGCCGTGCGCGTGGCTAGACTGCCCCTTTGCGCTGCCCATTTTCCGCTTGCCCTTCGCCGAGAGCGTGGATTATGCGGGCATCGCCGCACCCTTGACAGCCGTGCTAGTTCGCTCTAGCCAGCTACCTGTCCCTGGAAGGACGCATCTTGGCGATCTCTCGCGCGACCAAGGCCACTGCTGCGACCAACTCCACGTCGGGGATCCCTGGAGCGCCGAAGCGGGTCTCGTTCGCGAAGATTAACGAGCCGCTTTCGACGCCCAACCTGCTTGACCTGCAGATCCAGTCCTTTGAGTGGCTGACGGGCGATGAGGCGTGGTTCCAGCGCCGCATCGACGCCGGCGACGAGAACCCGACGGGCGGCCTCGAAGAGGTCCTCAACGAGATCTCGCCGATCGAGGACTTCTCCGGCTCCATGTCACTGTCCTTCTCCGATCCGCGCTACGACGAGGTCAAGGCCTCGACGGAAGAGTGCAAGGACAAGGACATGACGTACGCGGCACCGTTGTTCGTCACGGCGGAGTTCACCAACCACACCACTGGCGAGATCAAGAGCCAGACGGTGTTCATGGGTGACTTCCCGATGATGACGAGCAAGGGCACGTTCATCATCAACGGCACTGAGCGCGTGGTGGTCTCTCAGCTCGTGCGTTCGCCCGGTGTCTACTACGACACCGCGGTCGACAAGACGACGGACAAGGACGTCTTCAGCGTCAAGATCATCCCGTCCCGGGGTGCCTGGCTGGAGTTCGACGTCGACAAGCGCGACACCGTCGGTGTCCGCATCGACCGCAAGCGTCGCCAGCCGGTGACGGTGCTGTTGAAGGCTCTGGGCTGGAGCACGGAGCAGATTCGCGAGCGGTTCGCGTTCAGCGAGACGTTGCTGACCACGCTCGAGAAGGACCACACCGCGGGTACCGACGAGGCGTTGCTCGACATCTACCGCAAGCTGCGTCCGGGCGAGCCGCCCACGAAGGAGTCCGCGCAGGCCCTGCTGGAGAACCTGTTCTTCAAGGACAAGCGCTACGACCTGGCGAAGGTTGGCCGCTACAAGGTCAACAAGAAGCTGGGCCTGGACACCGACATCAACACCGGTGTGCTGACCGAGGACGACATCGTCACGACGATCGAGTACCTCGTCCGCCTGCACGCGGGTGAGACGCAGATGGACGGTGCCAACGGCACCGAGGTTCCCGTCGAGGTCGACGACATCGACCACTTCGGCAACCGCCGCCTCCGCACGGTCGGCGAGCTCATCCAGAACCAGATCCGCGTCGGCCTGTCCCGCATGGAGCGCGTCGTCCGCGAGCGCATGACCACGCAGGACGTCGAGGCCATCACGCCGCAGACCCTGATCAACATCCGTCCCGTCGTGGCGGCGATCAAGGAGTTCTTCGGCACCTCGCAGCTGTCGCAGTTCATGGACCAGACCAACCCGCTCGCGGGTCTGACCCACAAGCGCCGCCTGTCGGCGCTGGGTCCCGGTGGTCTGTCCCGTGAGCGGGCCGGCATGGAGGTCCGCGACGTCCACCCGTCGCACTACGGCCGCATGTGCCCGATCGAGACGCCGGAAGGCCCGAACATCGGCCTGATCGGTTCGCTCTCGAGCTACGCGCGGGTCAACCCGTTCGGCTTCATCGAGACGCCGTACCGCAAGGTCGTCGAGGGCCGGGTCACCGACCAGATCGACTACCTGACCGCGGACGAGGAAGACCGCTTCGTCAAGGCGCAGGCGAACTCGCCGACCGACGACGAGGGCAACTTCACCGACGACCGCGTCCTGGTCCGCAAGAAGGGCGGCGAGGTCGAGTTCATCGACCCGACCGACGTCGACTACATGGACGTCTCGCCGCGCCAGATGGTGTCGGCCGCGACCGCCATGATCCCGTTCCTCGAGCACGACGACGCCAACCGCGCCCTGATGGGTGCGAACATGCAGCGCCAGGCCGTGCCGCTGCTCCGCTCCGAGTCGCCGCTCGTCGGCACCGGCATGGAGCTGCGCGCCGCGGTCGACGCTGGTGACGTCGTCGTCGCGAAGAAGACCGGTGTGGTCGAGGAGGTCTCCGCCGACTACATCACCGTCATGGCCGACGACGGTGCGCGCAACACCTACGCGCTGCACAAGTTCCGCCGCTCGAACCAGGGCACCTGCATCAACCAGAAGCCCATCGTCAACGAGGGCGACCGGGTCGAGCACGGCCAGGTGCTGGCCGACGGTCCGTGCACCGAGAACGCCGAGATGGCGCTCGGCAAGAACCTGCTCGTGGCGATCATGCCGTGGGAAGGCCACAACTACGAGGACGCGATCATCCTGTCGCAGCGCCTCGTGCAGGACGACGTTCTCACCTCGATCCACATCGAGGAGCACGAGATCGACGCCCGCGACACGAAGCTCGGCGCCGAGGAGATCACCCGGGACATCCCGAACGTCTCCGAGGAGGTCCTGGCCGACCTGGACGAGCGCGGCATCATCCGCATCGGTGCCGAGGTCCAGCCCGGCGACATCCTCGTCGGCAAGGTCACGCCCAAGGGCGAGACCGAGCTGACGCCGGAGGAGCGCCTGCTCCGCGCGATCTTCGGTGAGAAGGCGCGCGAGGTGCGCGACACGTCGCTGAAGGTGCCGCACGGCGAGTACGGCAAGGTCATCGGCATCCGCGTGTTCTCCCGCGAGGACGACGACGAGCTGCCTCCGGGCGTCAACGAGCTCGTGCGCGTCTACGTGGCCCAGAAGCGCAAGATCCAGGACGGTGACAAGCTCGCCGGCCGCCACGGCAACAAGGGCGTCATCGGCAAGATCCTCCCCGTGGAGGACATGCCGTTCCTCGAGGACGGCACGCCGGTCGACATCATCCTGAACACGCACGGTGTTCCCCGTCGTATGAACATCGGCCAGGTGCTGGAGACCCACCTCGGGTGGATCGCCAAGCAGGGCTGGAGCATCAACGGCGACCCGGACTGGGCGAAGAACCTGTCCGAGGAACTGATGGACGTGGAGCCCGGCACCAAGACCGCGACCCCCGTGTTCGACGGCGCGAAGGAAGAGGAGATCACGGGCCTGCTCGGCTCGACGATCCCGAACCGCGACGGCGAGCGGATGGTCAAGGAGAACGGGAAGGCGCAGCTCTTCGACGGCCGCTCCGGCGAGCCGTACCCGTTCCCGGTGTCCGTCGGCTACATGTACATCCTGAAGCTGCTGCACCTGGTCGACGACAAGATCCACGCGCGTTCGACCGGCCCGTACTCGATGATCACGCAGCAGCCGCTGGGTGGTAAGGCGCAGTTCGGTGGTCAGCGCTTCGGTGAGATGGAGTGCTGGGCGATGCAGGCGTACGGCGCCGCATACACCCTGCAGGAGCTTCTCACCATCAAGTCCGACGACGTGCTCGGCCGCGTGAAGGTCTACGAGGCCATCGTCAAGGGCGAGAACATCCCGGAACCCGGTATCCCGGAGTCCTTCAAGGTGCTGCTCAAGGAGCTGCAGTCGCTCTGCCTCAACGTCGAGGTCCTGTCTTCGGACGGTGCCGCGATCGAGATGCGCGACGGCGACGACGAGGACCTGGAGCGCGCGGCCGCGAACCTCGGCATCAACCTGTCGAGGTCCGAGTCGCCCTCCGTGGACGACGTCGTCAACTAGTCACCTCGCCGGCTGGGGAGCGCGATGCCTCCCGCGTAGCGCTCCCCAGCCCTCCCGACCAGCTCCTTTTGCCACCGATCTAAAAAGGGGAAGAGAGTAGACGTGCTCGACGTCAACTTCTTCGATGAGCTCCGCATCGGTCTCGCGACCGCGGACGACATCCGCCAGTGGTCTTTTGGCGAGGTCAAGAAGCCCGAGACCATCAACTACCGCACGCTCAAGCCCGAGAAGGACGGCTTGTTCTGCGAGAAGATCTTCGGTCCCACCAGGGACTGGGAGTGCTACTGCGGCAAGTACAAGCGCGTGCGCTTCAAGGGCATCATCTGCGAGCGCTGCGGCGTCGAGGTGACCCGCGCGAAGGTGCGTCGTGAGCGCATGGGCCACATCGAGCTCGCCGCTCCGGTCACGCACATCTGGTACTTCAAGGGCGTCCCCAGCCGGTTGGGCTACCTGCTCGACCTGGCCCCCAAGGACCTCGAGAAGATCATCTACTTCGCCGCCTACGTCATCGTGGGCGTGAACGCCGAGCTGCGCCACAACGACCTGCCGACGCTCGAGAGCGAGATGCAGGTCGAGCGCAAGCGCGTCGAGAACCGCCGCGACGCCGACGTGGAGGCCCGCGCCCAGAAGCTCGAGGCCGACCTGGCCGAGCTCGAGGCCGAGGGTGCCAAGTCCGACGTGCGCCGCAAGGTCAAGGAGGGCGGCGAACGTGAGATGCGCCAGCTCCGCGACCGCGCCCAGCGCGAGCTGGACCGCCTCGACGAGATCTGGTCCACGTTCACCAAGCTGGACAAGGCCCAGCTGATCGCGGACGAGCTGCTCTACCGCGAGCTGTACGACCGCTACGGCGACTACTTCACCGGTGCCATGGGCGCCGAGGCCATCCAGAAGCTCCTGGGTGACTACGACGTCGACGCCGAGGCCGAGGTCCTGCGCGAGACGATCCGCAGCGGCAAGGGCCAGAAGAAGCTGCGGGCGCTCAAGCGCCTCAAGGTCGTGGCCGCCTTCCAGGCGACCCGCAACAACCCGCAGGGCATGGTCCTGGACTGCGTCCCGGTCATCCCGCCGGACCTGCGCCCGATGGTGCAGCTCGACGGTGGCCGCTTCGCGACGTCCGACCTGAACGACCTGTACCGCCGCGTCATCAACCGCAACAACCGCCTCAAGCGACTGATCGACCTCGGCGCGCCCGAGATCATCGTCAACAACGAGAAGCGGATGCTGCAGGAGGCCGTCGACGCGCTGTTCGACAACGGCCGTCGCGGCCGGCCGGTCACCGGCCCGGGCAACCGCCCGCTCAAGTCGCTGTCCGACCTGCTGAAGGGCAAGCAGGGCCGGTTCCGCCAGAACCTGCTCGGCAAGCGCGTCGACTACTCCGGCCGTTCGGTCATCGTCGTCGGCCCGCAGCTCAAGCTGCACCAGTGCGGTCTGCCCAAGCAGATGGCCCTGGAGCTGTTCAAGCCGTTCGTGATGAAGCGGCTCGTGGATCTCAACCACGCGCAGAACATCAAGTCCGCCAAGCGGATGGTCGAGCGTGCGCGCCCGGCCGTGTGGGACGTGCTGGAAGAGGTCATCACCGAGCACCCGGTGCTGCTCAACCGCGCACCCACGCTGCACCGCCTCGGCATCCAGGCCTTCGAGCCGCAGCTGGTCGAGGGCAAGGCCATCCAGCTGCACCCGCTGGTCTGTGAAGCGTTCAACGCCGACTTCGACGGTGACCAGATGGCGGTCCACCTGCCGCTGTCCGCCGAGGCGCAGGCCGAGGCCCGCGTCCTGATGCTGTCGTCGAACAACATCCTGTCCCCGGCGTCCGGCAAGCCGCTGGCCATGCCGCGCCTGGACATGGTGACGGGTCTGTACCACCTGACCCGCCACAAGAAGGACGACATCGGCGAGGGCCACTTCTACTCGTCGCCGGCCGAGGCGCTCATGGCGTTCGACCGCAAGGTCCTGGGCCTGCAGGCGATGGTGAAGATCCGCGTCTCCGACAAGAACCCGCCGAAGGGCCAGGAGCCCGAGGGCTGGGAGCCCGGTCAGCCGTGGCTCGCGGAGACCACGCTGGGTCGCGTGCTGTTCAACGAGATCCTGCCGCAGGACTACGCCTTCATCAACGAGGTCATGCCCAAGAAGCGGCAGGCCGTGATCATCAACGACCTCGCCGAGCGGTACCCGATGGTCACCGTCGCCCGGACGCTGGACAAGCTGAAGGACGCCGGCTTCCACTGGGCCACCCGCTCCGGTGTCACGGTCGCGATCTCGGACGTCCTCGTCCCGAAGGCGAAGCAGGGCATCCTCGACGAGCACGAGCGCCTCGCGGACGCCGTCGAGAAGCGCTACCAGCGCGGTCAGCTCTCCCACGAGGAGCGCAACTCCGAGCTGGTCAAGGTGTGGACCAAGGCCACCGAGCAGGTCCACGAGATCATGGAAGACAACTTCCCCGAGGACAACTCGATCCGCGTCATCGTGCAGTCCGGCGCCGCCGGCAACATGACGCAGGTCCGTTCGCTCGCGGGTATGCGTGGTCTCGTGACCAACCCGAAGGGTGAGTACATCCCGCGTCCGATCAAGAACTCGTTCCGCGAGGGCTTGTCGGTGCTCGAGTACTTCATCGCGACGCACGGTGCCCGCAAGGGTCTGGCCGACACGGCGCTCCGCACCGCCGACTCGGGTTACCTGACCCGTCGTCTGGTGGACGTCTCGCAGGACGTCATCATCCGCGAGGTCGACTGCGGCACCACCCGTGGTGTCCAGATGACCGTCGGCGAGCAGCTGGGCGACAAGGTCGGCCTGCACGAGTTCGCGCAGACGTCGGTCTACGCCCGCACGGTCGCGGACGACATCCTCGACGCGTCCGGCAACCTCGTGCTGAACCGCGGCGACGACCTGGGCGACCCGGCACTGCAGTCGCTGGTCGACGCCGGGATCATCCGCGTGAAGGTCCGCTCGGTCCTGACCTGCGAGTCCGCGGTCGGCGTGTGCGCGTCCTGCTACGGCCGCTCGATGGCCACCGGCCAGCTGGTCGACGTCGGCGAGGCCGTCGGCATCGTCGCCGCCCAGTCGATCGGTGAGCCGGGCACGCAGCTGACGATGCGCACGTTCCACCAGGGCGGTGTGGCCGGTGACGACATCACGACCGGTCTGCCCCGTGTCCAGGAGCTCTTCGAGGCCCGCGTCCCGAAGGGCAAGGCGCCGATCGCCGACGTCGACGGCCGCGTCCGCATCGAGGACGGCGACCGCTTCTGGAAGATCACGCTGATCCCGGACGACGGTTCCGAGGAGATCGTGTTCGAGAAGCTGTCGAAGCGTCAGCGTCTCGCCAACACGGCGACCGGCCCGCTGCAGGACGGCGACCACGTGGCCGTCGGCCAGCAGCTGCTGGAAGGTACTCCGGACCCGCACGAGGTCCTGCGCGTCATGGGCCCGCGCGAGGCCCAGCTGCACCTGGTGCAGGAAGTGCAGAAGGTGTACCGCGCCCAGGGTGTGGCCATCCACGACAAGCACATCGAGGTCATCGTCCGGCAGATGCTCCGCCGGGTGACGATCATCGACTCCGGTGCGACGGAGTTCCTGCCGGGCTCGCTGGTCGAGCGCGCGGACTTCGAGTCGGGCAACCGCGCGGTCGTCGCCGAAGGTGGCGAGCCGGCTGCCGGTCGTCCGGTGCTGATGGGTATCACGAAGGCTTCTCTCGCGACCGACTCGTGGCTGTCCGCCGCGTCGTTCCAGGAGACGACCCGCGTGCTGACCGACGCCGCCATCAACGGGCGTTCGGACAAGCTCATCGGTCTGAAGGAGAACGTGATCATCGGTAAGTTGATCCCGGCTGGTACGGGCATCAACCGGTACCGCAACATCCAGGTCCAGCCGACCGAGGAGGCTCGCGCTGCTGCTTACGCGATTCCTTCTTACGACGACGGGTACTACACGCCCGACGTCTTCGGGACTGGCACTGGTGCGGCTGTGCCGCTGGACGACTACGACTTCGGGCGGGACTACCGCTAAGTGGTCGTGAGACGGCCCCCGGGAGCTTCGGCTTCCGGGGGCCGTTTTCGTTTGTGCGTTGGTTGCTTTATTGCGAGCGGGTGCCTGTTCACTGCGCGGGGCTCCGCCCCGGACCCCGCCAATCTGATCAAGAACCGGGCCGGCGCCGCTCGCGGGTTGATGGCACGCCTGTTGCGTTGGGCGGCTTGCTGATGCGTCGTCTGGTTGCGGTGGTGGGGCGGAACCACCCCACCCGGCCCTGCCGGTAAAGCGGCTCGCCTTCGGCTTCGCGGGTCGCGGTTAGCGGTTGGCGATTCCGTCCAGCCGCAGCGTTGTCGACTCGTCTCGGTGGCTGCCGGCGGTGCCGACGTGCTTCTCGCTGATCTGCGGGCCGTTCTTCAGCACGTGGTACAGGGCCATGCCGTGGCCTTTGCCCAGGTCGTAGTCCGTCTTCAGCCATTCCAGGAACACACCGGCCTTCGTCGTGCCGTCGTAGCCGCGTTCTGCCGCTGCTGCCAGCAGGGCTGCCGGGGTCTTGCCGGTCTTCTTCTCGGCGCCGTCGAGGTAGGCCTGGAAGGACATCGTGGGCTCCGTTCGTCGTGGTGCCCGAAGCCTAGGACAACTGCGGCTGTCTTGACAAGAAAATTTGTCGGTGGCCTGCTCAGCGGCGGCGGGCCCTGGTCAGGGCTCTGGCTCTGATCACCAGGTCGTCCACCAGGTGTTCGTCCACCAGGGGTGGGATGCCGGACTCGTCGGTGCAGCAGCGGGGTTTGGTGCGCTTCTCGGAGAGTCTCGGGCGGACGCCGGCCATCTCGTAGAGGGCTTCGTAGAGGTCCAGGCCCGGGTCGTCGTCGTGCGGGCCCACCAGCAGGACCCAGACCGTGTCCGGGGTGGGGAAGGCGACCACGACGCGGTCGGCGCCCCTGAGGTGTTTCACGCAGAGGCGGGGGAGGGGTTCCGGGCCCGTCACGCGGTAGCCGAGGGCGGCGCAGCCCGAGTGGGCCAGCTCGTCGAGGAAGCGTTCGTAGGCCAGGCGGGCTCGGCCGCGCAGGCCGTTGGCCTGGGCGTGTGCCGTGTGGGTTTCGACTACCTGGATCAAGCTGTGCGGACCACGCGTCCCTTGCCGTTGCGCATCTCGTCGAGGGCGGTGGCGAGGTCCTGCCTGTCCAGCAGCGACTGGTCGCTGAGGCGGCGGTGGACCTCGTCGATGAGGCCGCGGGTCTTGCCGGCGCGGCGGAGGTCCGAGACGAGGTGGAGGACCTCGTGCAGGCGCACGGTGTCGAGGAGCATGCGCGGTTCTTGGCTGTGGATGGCCAGGACGCCTTCTCTGGCCCAGGCCTTCACGGTCTTCTCGGTGAGGTCGAGGAGCTCGCCCGCCACCACGGGTCGCACCGGTGGGGCTTGGCGGAGCGTGCGGGCCACCACGCCGTCCAGCTTGAGGCGGCGTTCGTCGTCGGCTGCCAGGGACGATGCTACGGACTCGATCTCTTCGATCGTTTCGAACAGGTCCCGGATCTGGGCGGCCTCGGTCGCGACAGACATGGGTGCTCCTCCCGTTGACTACCGATTATCGCGCGGAAATTCGGTAGTCGTCAACGGCCCCGGAGCAGGGATCCGGGGCCGTCGCGCGATCAGGAGGAGAAGAAGAGGCCGCCGAGGCCGCGGTGCTTGCGGTGGCCGTAGCCGTAGCCGTGGTGACCGCCGTGGTGGTGGTGCACCTGCTGCGGCGCGGCGCCCCAAGCGGGCTGGGCCGGTGCCGGGTAGGCGGCGGGCGGCGGAGGCGGCGGGGCCTGCATCTGGGCCTCGAGGCGCGTGATCGACTCGAGCTCGCCGTAGTCGAGGAAGACCCCGCGGCAGCCGTCGCACTGCTCGATGTGGACGCCCATTCGGTCGAACGTGCGCATGTTCGCATGACACTTGGGACACTGCATCGTGGTGAGCCTCCTGGGTGGGACCGGACAAAAACGATATTAGCCGCGGTCGCCGTTGCCGTGCGTCGCGACGATTCGACGACATGCTTCGACCAGCGGTTCCACTGCCTGCAGGCCGGTCATGAGTGCCCGCGCTGCCATCTGGACAACGTACGCCTGAGCCGGAATGTTGAGGACATCCCATTCCGATGTCGTCACGGCCACACCGCCCGTTTCACGGTAGGTGTTGAGGAACCTCGCCCAGAGGTCGTCGGGCAGGACGCCGACCGCGAACAACGCCGCAGGTCGCGCCAGGTCCCACACCGGGTCGCCCACGCCGACGTCGTCCACGTCGATCAGCCGCCACGCGTCCCGGTGCACGAGCTGGCCCAGGTGCCAGTCGCCGTGGATCAGGGCGCGGCCGCTCATGGTCAGCGGCGGCAGGACCTCGTACGCCGCGAGCACGACGTCGGCGTGCGGCAGGTCCGGCGGCAGGGCCTCGATCGCGCGCACGATCCGTTCGGGTGTCCCCGCGACGGGACCTCGCACCGGCAGCGCGTGCAGCCGCGCCAGCAGCTGCGCGCTCTCCTCCCACGGCGCCCCGTCCGCGTCCTCGGGGTTCACCGGCGTCCCGTACGGCCACAGCGTCACCGGCCGGTCGTCCACGAACTGGACCGGCTTCAGCGGGGGCAGCAGGAGCTCCGGGTGCGCGGCCGCGATCTCCACGCGCTGCCGCAGCGCCTCCACGTCGGTGTCCGCGGGATGCGCCTTCGCCACCACGTCACCGACGCGCACGACGACCACGTCACCGCGGTCGCCGCCGAGCACCTCGGGATCGGCGGAGGAGCCGGTCAGCGAGGCCATCGACGCGATCAGGTCGTCCACGCGCACAGTGAAGCAGGCGGCCTACCGGCTGATGCAGATGGTCTTCACGGGTTGCGAGTAGGTCTTGGAGTCGTCGCCGGCGCACAACGAGCGGTCGGACTCGCCCTCGGCGACCTTCGTGACCCTGCGCGTGCCGGCGCCGCACTCCACCCGTTCGAAGTACTGGTTGACCGCCTTGAGGCAGTCGCCCTCCTTCACCTCGAGGACGTAGCAGTAGCGCGTCTTGCCGGTTCCCCGCGTGCGCCCGGACGACTCGGTCAGGTAGTCACCGGTCGGGCACATCGTCCGCCGTTCGCGTGACGACACGCGGTACACCGCCTCCGGCGACGAGCAGTCGACCTCGACCATGTCGACGGCCGTGTCGTTCACGTCGGACTGCTTCGCGCACTCGCCGACGCCCGCCTGGTCGGTGAAGCCCGAGCAGCCGGACAGCAGCAGGGCGAGCGCGGCGGCCAGGACTGTGATCCTCACTGCACCTCCAGGTGGGTGTGTTGCCGCGCAACGGCTTCGCGTTCCGGCCCGCGCGGTCGTGGCTGCCGCCCGAGGTGCGTTTTGCCCCACGCGAGTACCGTGTGCTGCGAGGACCATGTCTACTGCAGGGGCGGACGAGGTACCCCCGTTTTGACCCGGGTAGACGTGGGCGGGTATCTTTGCTACTCGTGCCCGACCCATGTCGGGCCGCTCCGCGTGCCCGTGAGGCAGCGGTGTCCTCCACTCGCAGTGGCAGTTGAGGCCCTTGCTGGTCTGAAGCTGGTGCTCGCGGACCTGGGAAGCGGGCGACACGCCCGACCTCGGGTGCAGAGAGGGATCAAGAAACACGAGGGTGAACCGCAAGGAGAACCCTCAAGAAGACGGAAGAAGCAGCCGGCGAATGCCAACGATCCAGCAGCTGGTCCGCAAGGGCCGCCAGGACAAGGTGGCGAAGCAGAAGACGGCGGCCCTCAAGGGCTCGCCGCAGCGGCGCGGTGTGTGCACCCGCGTTTACACCACCACCCCCAAGAAGCCGAACTCCGCACTGCGCAAGGTCGCTCGCGTGAAGCTGACCAGCGGCATCGAGGTCACGGCCTACATCCCCGGTGAGGGCCACAACCTCCAGGAGCACTCGATGGTGCTCGTGCGCGGCGGTCGTGTGAAGGACCTGCCGGGTGTTCGCTACAAGATCATCCGTGGTTCTCTCGACACGCAGGGTGTCAAGAACCGCAAGCAGGCTCGCAGCCGCTACGGCGCGAAGAAGGAGAAGAGCTGATGCCCCGCAAGGGACCGGCCCCGAAGCGGCCGCTTATCTCTGACCCGGTCTACAGCTCGCCGCTCGTGACCCAGCTCATCAACAAGGTGCTGGTGGACGGCAAGCGCTCCGTGGCCGAGAAGATCGTGTACGAAGCCCTCGAGGGTGCTCGCGAGAAGACCGGCACCGACCCGGTCGTCACGCTGAAGCGCGCGCTGGACAACGTGAAGCCGGCTCTCGAGGTCAAGAGCCGCCGCGTCGGTGGTGCCACCTACCAGGTGCCGATCGAGGTCAAGCCCGGCCGCTCCACCACGCTGGCGCTGCGCTGGCTGATCACCTTCTCCCGGCAGCGCCGTGAGAAGACCATGGTCGAGCGTCTGATGAACGAGCTGCTCGATGCGAGCAACGGTCTCGGTGCGAGCGTCAAGCGCCGTGAGGACACGCACAAGATGGCCGAGTCCAACAAGGCCTTCGCCCACTACCGCTGGTGATCCGACGCCCGGCCGGAACCACGGGCCGGGCTCTCCCAGCCCTAGTGAGCTCACAAGCTCAAGACAGGGGAAAGACCCGTGGCACAGGACGTGCTCACTGATCTCTCCATGGTCCGCAACATCGGGATCATGGCGCACATCGACGCGGGCAAGACCACGACGACGGAGCGGATCCTCTTCTACACGGGGATCAGCTACAAGATCGGCGAGGTTCACGACGGCGCGGCCGTGATGGACTGGATGGAGCAGGAGCAGGAGCGCGGCATCACGATCACGTCGGCCGCGACGACCTGCTACTGGAAGAACCACCAGATCAACCTGATCGACACGCCGGGCCACGTCGACTTCACCGTCGAGGTCGAGCGCAACCTGCGCGTCCTCGACGGCGCCGTCGCCGTCTTCGACGGCAAGGAGGGCGTCGAGCCGCAGTCCGAGCAGGTCTGGCGGCAGGCGACCAAGTACGACGTCCCGCGCATCTGCTTCGTCAACAAGATGGACAAGCTCGGCGCGGACTTCTACTTCACGATCAAGACGATCCAGGACCGGCTCGGCGCCAAGCCGCTGCCGCTCCAGATCCCGATCGGTGCCGAGAGCGACTTCATCGGCGTCGTCGACCTGATCGAGATGCGCGCACTCACGTGGCGCGGCGAAGTCCAGAAGGGCGAGGACTACGCGATCGAGGAGATCCCCGCGGATCTGCTCGAGAAGGCGCAGGAGTTCCGCGAGCAGCTTCTCGAGGCCGTCGCCGAGACCGACGACGACCTCACCGAGAAGTACTTCGAGCAGGGCGACCTCTCCGTCGAGGAGATCAAGGCCGGCCTCCGCAAGATCGTCGCCGCGGGCTCCGCGTACCCGATCCTGTGCGGCTCCGCGTTCAAGAACAAGGGCGTCCAGCCCATGCTCGACGCGGTGATCGACTACCTGCCGTCGCCGCTCGACCTCCCGCCGGTCGAGGGCACGCTGCAGGACGGCGAGACCGTCGTCAAGCGCAGCCCGTCCACGGACGAGCCGTTCTCGGCGCTGGCGTTCAAGATCGCCGTGCACCCGTTCTTCGGCAAGCTGACCTACATCCGGGTCTACTCGGGCAAGGTCGCCTCCGGCACCCAGGTCGTCAACGCGACCAAGGACCGCAAGGAGCGCATCGGGAAGATCTTCCAGATGCACGCCAACAAGGAGAACCCGGTCACCGAGGCCATCGCGGGCCACATCTACGCCGTGATCGGTCTGAAGGACACCACGACCGGTGAGACCCTGGCCGACCCGGCGCACCCGATCGTGCTCGAGTCGATGACCTTCCCCGAGCCCGTCATCCAGGTGGCCATCGAGCCCAAGACGAAGGCGGACCAGGAGAAGCTCGGCACCGCGATCCAGAAGCTGGCCGAGGAGGACCCGACGTTCCGGGTCAACCTCGACCAGGAGACGGGCCAGACCATCATCGCCGGCATGGGCGAGCTCCACCTGGACATCCTGGTGGACCGCATGCGCCGCGAGTTCAAGGTCGAGGCCAACATCGGCAAGCCTCAGGTGGCGTACCGGGAGACCATCCGCAAGGCGGTGGAGAAGTACTCCTACACCCACAAGAAGCAGACCGGTGGCTCCGGCCAGTTCGCGAAGGTGCTCGTCACCGTCGAGCCGCTGGAGAAGAAGGAAGACGGCGCGCTCTACGAGTTCGTCAACGCCGTCACCGGTGGTCGCATCCCCCGCGAGTACATCCCGTCGGTCGACGCGGGTGCGCAGGACGCGCTGCAGTACGGCGTGCTGGCGGGCTACCCGCTGGTCGGCGTGAAGGTGACGCTGCTCGACGGCGCCTACCACGAGGTCGACTCCTCGGAAATGGCGTTCAAGATCGCTGGTTCGATGGCCCTCAAGGAAGCCGCCCGTCAGGCGTCTCCCGCGATCCTCGAGCCTCTGATGGCCGTCGAGGTCACGACGCCCGAGGAGTACATGGGCGACGTGATCGGCGACCTGAACTCCCGCCGTGGCCAGATCCAGGCCATGGAGGAGCGCAGCGGCATCCGTGTCGTCAAGGCACTGGTTCCGCTGTCGGAAATGTTCGGGTACGTAGGTGACCTGCGGTCCAAGACCCAGGGTCGTGCCAACTACTCGATGGTGTTCGACTCCTACGCAGAGGTTCCCGCGAACGTCTCGAAGGAGATCATCGCGAAGGCGACCGGGGAGTAACTCCCCAACCGGAGCACCGCAGTTCCACGCGGGCTCTCCGGGGGTGAATCCCTGGGGTCCGCTACTTTCAGACCCTGACGTGTAAGTCCGGCGGGTGGCCACAGATGCCCGCCGGACCAGCAAAAAAGAAGTCCAGGAGGACAATCCAGTGGCCAAGGCGAAGTTCGAGCGGACGAAGCCGCACGTCAACATCGGCACCATCGGTCACATCGACCATGGCAAGACCACGCTGACCGCGGCGATCTCCAAGGTTCTGCACGACGCGTACCCCGATGTGAACGCCTCGTTCGCGTTCGACCAGATCGACAAGGCGCCGGAAGAGAAGCAGCGCGGCATCACGATCTCGATCGCGCACATCGAGTACCAGACGGAGAACCGTCACTACGCGCACGTCGACTGCCCCGGTCACGCCGACTACATCAAGAACATGATCACCGGTGCGGCGCAGATGGACGGCGCCATCCTGGTGGTCGCGGCGACCGACGGCCCGATGCCGCAGACGAAGGAGCACGTCCTCCTGGCCCGCCAGGTCGGCGTCCCCTACATCGTCGTCGCGCTCAACAAGGCCGACATGGTCGACGACGAGGAGATCCTGGAGCTCGTCGAGCTCGAGGTCCGCGAGCTGCTCTCCGAGTACGAGTTCCCGGGCGACGACCTGCCGGTCGTGCGCGTTTCGGCGCTGAAGGCGCTGGAGGGCGACGAGACCTGGGGCAAGTCGGTTCTCGAGCTCATGGCCGCCGTCGACTCGGCGATCCCGGAGCCGGAGCGCGACACCGAGAAGCCGTTCCTCATGCCCGTCGAGGACGTCTTCACGATCACCGGCCGCGGCACCGTCGTGACCGGTCGCATCGAGCGCGGCATCATCAACGTGAACTCCGAGATCGAGATCGTCGGTATCAAGGAGACGTCGAAGAAGACGACGGTCACCTCGATCGAGATGTTCAAGAAGTTCCTCGACGAGGGCCGCGCGGGCGACAACGCCGCGCTGCTGCTCCGCGGCATCAAGCGCGAGGAGGTGGAGCGCGGCATGGTCATCGTCAAGCCGGGCACCACGACCCCGCACACCGAGTTCGAGGCCCAGGTCTACATCCTGTCGAAGGACGAGGGTGGCCGCCACACGCCGTTCTTCAACAACTACCGTCCGCAGTTCTACTTCCGGACGACGGACGTGACCGGCGTCGTGACGCTGCCCGAGGGCACCGAGATGGTCATGCCGGGTGACACCACCGGTATGTCGGTCAAGCTGATCCAGCCGATCGCCATGGACGAGGGCCTCCGCTTCGCGATCCGCGAGGGTGGCCGCACCGTCGGCGCCGGCTCGGTCACCAAGATCATCAAGTGACCTAGCTCGACCCAGTTCGGCGAGAGGCCGGGCCAACGATCTTCGTTGGCCCGGCCTTCGTCGTTGCGAGACCCGGTGTGTGCGTCAGCTCACGCCGGGATGTTCCCCCGGCGCGTCGGGCGAGGCGTCCGTCGGGATCCCGTTGCCGGGCAACGGAACCGGTCGGCCCGTCGCTCCACATGCGACGGACGACCCCGTTCACCGGCCATGATCCCGATGTGATCTGGCGCCGAGTCGCCCACCCCGATTTGGAGCGCCTCACGCCCGTGTGGCATTCTTTACGGGTTGCTCGACGAAGGCCGGGTCGCATCCGTGCGTGCCCGATCCCTTCGACCGAGCGTCCGCGCCCTGTTAGTGAACGCCTCCTTGCGGAGATGGGCATCAGGGTGCAAGGGCTGTGGTAGGCCCAATCCCACCGGGGAGACCTTGAGTGGGACCGGTATGCGCACCGGGCGCGACACGCCCGACCGCGTGGACCGGGCACCATGACACTTCAACAGGGGCGGAGCGCGCCAAGAGGCTGTAGCAGGCCTCATCCGAGGCACCGCACCGCAGCGGTTACGAGAAGCAGAGGAACGGCAAGCCATCATGGCGGGACAAAAGATCCGCATCCGGCTCAAGGCCTACGACCACGAAGCGATCGACGCGTCTGCGCGCAAGATCGTGGAGACCGTGACGCGCACCGGCGCTCGGGTTGTCGGGCCAGTGCCGCTGCCCACTGAGAAGAACGTGTACTGCGTCATCCGCTCGCCGCACAAGTACAAGGACTCGCGCGAGCACTTCGAGATGCGCACGCACAAGCGGCTGATCGACATCCTCGACCCGACGCCGAAGACGGTGGACGCGCTCATGCGCATCGACCTGCCGGCCAGCGTCGACGTCAACATCCAGTAAGCGTTGGGCGCGGAGAGTAACGGACCAATGTCTGACAGGCAGATGAAGGGCATCCTGGGCACCAAGCTCGGCATGACTCAGGTCTTCGACGAGAACAACCGGGTCGTCCCGGTGACCGTCGTCAAGGCTGAGCCCAATGTCGTCACCCAGGTTCGCACCGAGGAGAAGGACGGCTACACCGCCGTCCAGCTGGCGGCCGGCGCGATCGACCCGCGCAAGGTCAACAAGCCCGTCGCGGGCCACTTCGCCAAGGCCGGGGTCACGCCCCGCCGCCACCTGGTGGAGCTGCGCACGACGGACGCCGGCGAGTACACGGTCGGCCAGGAGATCACCGCTGAGGTGTTCGAGGCCGGCGCTGTTGTCGACATCACCGGCACCAGCAAGGGCAAGGGCACCGCGGGTGTCATGAAGCGCCACAACTTCCGGGGCCTCGGCTCCAGCCACGGCACCCAGCGCAAGCACCGCTCGCCGGGTTCCATCGGTGGCTGTGCCACTCCGGGTCGCGTCTTCAAGGGTCTGCGCATGGCCGGCCGCATGGGCCACGTGCGCGTCACGACCCAGAACCTGAAGGTGCACAAGATCGATGCCGAGAACGGCCTGCTGCTCATCAAGGGCGCTGTTCCCGGCCCCAAGGGTGGTCTGGTGTTCGTCCGGACTGCTGCGAAGGGTGGTGCCTGATGTCGACTGTTGAGATCCGCACCCCGGACGGCAAGTCCGCCGGCTCGGTCGAGCTGCCGGCTTCCGTCTTCGACGCGCAGGCGAACGTCGCGCTGCTGCACCAGGTCGTCGTGGCCCAGCAGGCCGCCGCGCGCCAGGGCACGCACTCGACGAAGACCCGCGGCGAGGTGTCCGGTGGTGGCAAGAAGCCTTACCGCCAGAAGGGCACCGGTCGCGCCCGCCAGGGTTCGACGCGTGCGCCGCAGTTCGCCGGCGGTGGCGTCGTCCACGGCCCGCAGCCGCGTGACTACACCCAGCGGACCCCCAAGAAGATGAAGGCCGCCGCTCTGCGTGGCGCCCTCTCCGACCGGGCTCGCGCCAACCAGGTGCACGTCGTGTCCGGCCTGGTGGACGGGGACACCCCGTCGACCAAGACCGCGCGCAAGGTCCTGGAGTCGGTCACCCAGGCCCGTCGCGTTCTCGTGGTGCTCAACCGCACCGACGAGGTCGCGTGGGTCAGCGTGCGCAACCTGCAGCACGTGCACGTGATCGCGCCGGACCAGCTCAACACCTACGACGTGCTCGTCAACGACGACGTGGTGTTCACCAAGGACTCGCTCGACGTGTTCCTCGCCAGCAAGGGCCAGCAGGGCTCCGGCTCGGCTGAGGCCACGGCGGTCGTGGTGGACGAGGAGGCCTCGAAGTGATCCCCGACCACAGGGACATCTTGCTCGCGCCCGTGATCTCCGAGAAGTCCTACGGGCTGCTCGAGGAGAACAAGTACACCTTCCTGGTGGCGCCGGGTTCGAACAAGACCCAGATCAAGATCGCCGTGGAGAAGGTCTTCGGCGTGAAGGTCGTCAGCGTCAACACCATCAACCGGCAGGGCAAGCGCAAGCGCACCCGCACCGGGTTCGGCAAGCGCAAGGACACGAAGCGCGCGATCGTGACCCTGTCCTCGGACAGCAAGCCGATCGAGATCTTCGGCGGCCCTGCCGCCTGATGACGAGGACTGCGTAGAGATGGGCATTCGCAAGTACAAGCCGACGACTCCCGGTCGTCGCGGTGCGAGCGTCTCCGACTTCGCCGAGATCACTCGGTCGACTCCGGAGAAGTCGCTGATCCGCCCCCTGCACAAGCTGGGCGGCCGCAACGCGTCGGGCAAGATCACCACGCGGCACAAGGGTGGCGGTCACAAGCGGGCCTACCGCCTGATCGACTTCCGTCGCCACGACAAGGACGGCGTGCCGGCCAAGGTCGCTCACATCGAGTACGACCCCAACCGCACCGCGCGCATCGCGCTGCTGCACTACGCGGACGGCGAGAAGCGCTACATCATCGCCCCGGAGAAGCTCAAGCAGGGTGACACGGTTGAGAACGGCCCCAAGGCCGACATCAAGCCGGGCAACAACCTGCCGCTGCGCAACATCCCGGTCGGTTCGGTGATCCACGCGATCGAGCTCCGCCCCGGCGGCGGTGCGAAGATCGCCCGCTCCGCCGGCGCCTCGGTGCAGCTCGTGGCGAAGGACGGCCCGTACGCCCAGCTGCGGATGCCTTCGGGCGAGATCCGCAACGTGGACGTGCGCTGCCGCGCCACGCTCGGCGAGGTCGGCAACAAGGAGCACCAGAACATCAACTGGGGCAAGGCCGGCCGCATGCGGTGGAAGGGCAAGAAGCCCACCGTCCGCGGTGTCGCCATGAACCCGGTCGACCACCCGCACGGTGGTGGTGAGGGCAAGACCTCCGGTGGTCGCCACCCGGTCAACCCGGCTGGTAAGCCCGAGGGTCGCACCCGCCGCCGCAAGCCAAGCGACAAGCTCATCGTCCGGCGTCGTCGCACCGGTAAGAAGCGCTGAGCAGGGAGGGAGTGAAGGATGCCTCGCAGCCTTAAGAAGGGTCCCTTCGTCGACGACCACCTGCTCAAGAAGGTGGACGTTCAGAACGAAGCGGGCAAGAAGACCGTCATCAAGACGTGGTCCCGCCGGTCCACGATCATCCCGGACATGCTGGGCCACACCATCGCGGTGCACGACGGCCGTAAGCACGTCCCGGTGTTCGTGACCGAGGCCATGGTCGGGCACAAGCTGGGCGAGTTCGCCCCGACCCGCACCTTCAAGGGCCACATCAAGGACGACCGGAAGTCTCGTCGCCGCTAGGCGTCGAACTGAGAAGAGCAAGGGAAAAGCAGCGATGAACGCCCGTAAGGACGCTGAGGCAGCGGAGTTTCCGCGCGCCGTGGCTCGGGCTCGTTACGTTCGCGACACCCCCATGAAGGTGCGTCGCGTCATCGAGCTCATCAAGGGTCGTAACGCCAGCGAGGCCCTGGCCGTGCTCCAGTTCGCGCCCCAGGCCGCCTCTGAGCCGGTCGCGAAGGTGCTCGCCAGCGCCATGGCCAACGCCGAGAACAACCTGTCCCTGGACCCCTCCACCCTCTGGGTGTCGGTGGCCTACGTGGACGAGGGTCCGACCCTCAAGCGTTTCCGCCCGCGTGCCCAGGGCCGCGCGTACCGGATCCGCAAGCGGACGAGCCACATCACCATCGAGGTGGAGTCTCGTCCCAAGAAGACCAGCGCGAAGGGAACGCGGTAGTGGGCCAGAAGATCAACCCGCACGGCTTCCGGCTGGGGATCACCACCGACTGGAAGTCCCGCTGGTACGCAGACAAGCAGTACGCCGAGTACGTGGCGGAGGACGTCAAGATCCGCCGCCTGCTCAGCAAGGGCATGGAGCGTGCCGGCATCTCCAAGGTGGAGATCGAGCGGACCCGTGACCGGGTGCGCGTCGACATCCACACCGCCCGGCCGGGCATCGTCATCGGCCGTCGTGGTGCCGAGGCGGACCGCATCCGCGGTGAGCTGGAGAAGCTCACCAAGAAGCAGGTCCAGCTGAACATCCTCGAGGTCAAGAGCCCCGAGTCGGACGCGCAGCTCGTGGCACAGGGTGTCGCCGAGCAGCTGTCCAACCGCGTCGCCTTCCGGCGCGCGATGCGCAAGGCCATCCAGTCGGCCATGCGTTCGCCGCAGGTCAAGGGCATCCGCGTGCAGTGCGGCGGTCGCCTCGGCGGCGCCGAGATGTCCCGCTCGGAGCACTACCGCGACGGCCGCGTGCCGCTGCACACGCTCCGCGCCAACATCGACTACGGCTTCTTCGAGGCCCGCACCACGTTCGGCCGCATCGGCGTGAAGGTGTGGATCTACAAGGGCGACATCGTCGGTGGCATCTCCGCCAAGCGCGCGCTCGACGCGGCAGCGCCCTCGCAGGCCGACCGCGCCCCGCGCCGCGACCGTGGCGAGCGTCCGAACCGGGCCCGTCGCTCCGGTGCCAGCGGCACCACCGCGACGAGCACCGAGGCCGGTCGTGCCGCAGCTGACGCCAACGCGTCCGCCGAGGCCCCGGCTGCTGCAGAGAAGACGGAGAGCTGAGTCATGCTCATCCCTCGTAGGGTCAAGCACCGCAAGCAGCACCACCCCAAGCGGTCGGGTGCTGCCAAGGGCGGCACGAAGGTCACCTTCGGTGAGTACGGCATCCAGGCTCTCGAGCCGGCCTACGTCACCAACAGGCAGATCGAGTCCGCTCGTATCGCCATCACGCGCCACATCCGTCGTGGCGGCAAGGTCTGGATCAACATCTTCCCGGACCGTCCGCTGACGAAGAAGCCGGCCGAGACCCGCATGGGTTCCGGTAAGGGTTCGCCGGAGTGGTGGGTGGCCAACGTCAAGCCGGGCCGGGTCCTCTTCGAGATGGCCTTCCCGAACGAGCAGGTGGCCCGCGAGGCTCTTCGCCGCGCGATCCACAAGCTCCCGATGAAGTGCCGCATCGTTACGCGTGAGGGTGGTGAGTTCTGATGGCAGCGGGTACCACCGCTTCCGAGCTGCGTGAGCTCACCGAGGAAGAGCTCGTGCTGCGTCTGAAGGAATCGAAGGAAGAGCTCTTCAACCTTCGTTTCCAGATGGCCACGGGCCAGCTCGACAACAACCGGCGGCTGCGCACGGTCCGGCACGACATCGCCCGGATCTACACCGTGATGCGGGAGCGGGAGCTCGGGCTCTCCGCTTCGCCGGATTCCACTGGTGAGGGTGCGGCATGACCGACAGCAACGAAGTCCAGACCGAGAAGCGCAACGACCGCAAGGTCCGTGAGGGCCTCGTCGTGTCCGACAAGATGGACAAGACGATCGTCGTCGCGCTCGAGGACCGCAAGAAGCACCCGCGTTACTCCAAGATCATGCGCTCCACCACCAAGGTGAAGGTGCACGACGAGGAGAACGCGGCGGGCATCGGCGACCGCGTCCTGCTCATGGAGACCCGGCCCCTGTCGGCGACCAAGCGCTGGCGGCTCGTCGAGATCCTCGAGAAGGCCAAGTAAGTCTCCCAACAGGGATTCAACACTGTGACAGACCGAGCCCGTCGGGTCGGAAATCCGGCGGGCCAGGAATGGTCAAGGAGCAAGTAAGTGATTCAGCAGGAGTCGCGGCTTCGTGTCGCCGACAACACCGGTGCGAAGGAGATCCTTTGCATCCGTGTTCTCGGTGGTTCGGGCCGCCGCTACGCGGGCATCGGCGACATCATCGTCGCGACCGTCAAGGACGCGATCCCCGGTGCCGGCGTGAAGAAGGGTGACGTCGTCAAGGCCGTCATCGTCCGCACCGTCAAGGAGCGCCGTCGCGCGGATGGCTCGTACATCCGCTTCGACGAGAACGCCGCCGTGCTCATCAAGAACGACAACGAGCCCCGCGGCACCCGCATCTTCGGCCCGGTCGGGCGCGAGCTGCGCGACAAGAAGTTCATGAAGATCATCTCGCTGGCTCCGGAGGTGCTCTGACCATGAAGGTGAAGAAGGGCGACACGGTCGTCGTCATCGCCGGCAAGGACAAGGGCGCGAAGGGCAAGGTCATCCAGGCCTACCCGGAGACCGGCAAGGTCCTGGTCGAGGGCGTCAACCGGATCAAGAAGCACACCAAGATCACGCAGACCCAGCGGGGCGCGCAGTCTGGTGGCATCGTGACCCAGGAGGCCCCGATCAACGTCTCCAACGTGATGGTGGTCGACTCGGACGGCAAGCCGACCCGTGTTGGTTACCGGACGAACGACGAGGGCAAGCGGGTCCGCATTTCCCGTCGTAACGGGAAGGACATCTGATCATGACCACCGCAGAGAAGATCATCCCGCGGCTCAAGACGCGCTACCGCGACGAGGTCAAGGGCGAGCTGCAGAAGCAGTTCTCCTTCGCCAACGTCATGCAGATCCCGGGCGTCGTGAAGGTCGTCGTCAACATGGGTGTCGGCGACGCCGCCCGTGACGGCAAGCTGATCGAGGGTGCCGTCAAGGACCTCTCGATCATCACCGGCCAGCGCCCCGAGGTCCGCAGGGCCCGCAAGTCCATCGCGCAGTTCAAGCTGCGCGAGGGCATGCCGATCGGCGCGCGCGTCACGCTGCGCGGCGACCGCATGTGGGAGTTCCTCGACCGTCTGCTGACGATCGCGCTGCCCCGAATCCGCGACTTCCGCGGCCTCTCGGGCAAGCAGTTCGACGGCAACGGCAACTACACGTTCGGTCTGAACGAGCAGTCGATGTTCCACGAGATCGACCCGGACGCTATCGACCGGCCTCGCGGCATGGACATCACCGTCGTCACCACCGCCACGAACGACGAGGAG
Organism: Lentzea sp.; assembly: GCF_036380075.1. Classification (NCBI taxonomy): domain Bacteria; kingdom Bacillati; phylum Actinomycetota; class Actinomycetes; order Pseudonocardiales; family Pseudonocardiaceae; genus Lentzea; species Lentzea sp. The sequence goes on from NZ_DASVFL010000241.1 coordinate 29,745, forward strand.
GGCCGGGCGCTGCTGAAGCACCTGGGCTTCCCGTTCAAGGAGAACTGACTCGATGGCCAAGAAGGCGTTGATCAACAAGGCCGCGAAGAAGCCGAAGTTCAAGGTCCGGGGTTACACCCGGTGCCAGCGTTGCGGCCGCCCCCACGCGGTGTTCCGCAAGTTCGGCCTCTGCCGGATCTGCCTGCGCGAGATGGCTCACCGCGGTGAGCTGCCTGGCGTGAGCAAGTCCAGCTGGTAATTCCAAGCTTCATTACTTCGCTGTAGGCCCGCACACGACCGTCCTGTCCTCCTCCGCAAGGGGGAGGGCGGGTCTGGACCCTGAGCCGGTGAACCGCAGCGAGAAAGGTTGACCAGGTCACCATGACGATGACCGATCCCATCGCAGACATGCTCACTCGTCTGCGGAACGCGAACTCGGCTTACCACGACAAGGTCGTGATGCCGCACTCCAAGATCAAGGCGAACATCGCCGAGATCCTCAAGCGCGAGGGCTACATCGCCTCGTACCGCGACGAGGACGGCGAGGTGGCCAAGAACCTGGTCGTCGAGCTGAAGTACGGCCCGAACCGCGAGCGCAGCATCGCCGGCCTCCGCCGCGTGTCCAAGCCCGGTCTGCGCGTGTACGCGAAGTCGACCGGCCTGCCCCGAGTCCTCGGTGGCCTCGGCGTGGCGATCATTTCGACCTCTGGCGGTCTCATGACCGACCGCCAGGCCAACAAGGCAGGCGTGGGCGGAGAAGTCCTCGCCTACGTTTGGTAAGGGGGAGTAGACATGTCGCGCATCGGTAAGCAGCCGATCATTGTCCCCTCCGGGGTCGACGTGAACATCGCCGGCCAGGACGTGAGCATCAAGGGCCCCAAGGGTCTCCTGACGCTGACGCTCGCTGAGCCGATCGTCGTCGAGAAGGCCGAGGACGGCACTCTCGAGGTCAAGCGCCCGAACGACGAGCGCCGCAACCGCGCGCTCCACGGCCTGTCGCGCACGCTCGTGCACAACATGGTCGTCGGCGTGACCCAGGGTTACGAAAAGAAGATGGAGATCCACGGCGTCGGTTACCGCGTCGCGCTCAAGGGCTCTGAGCTCGAGTTCGCGCTCGGTTACTCGCACCCCGTCAAGGTCGAGGCCCCCGCGGGCATCACCTTCGCGGTCGAGACCCCGACCCGCTTCTCCGTCTCGGGTATCGACAAGCAGCTGGTCGGTGAGGTCGCCGCCAACATCCGCAAGCTGCGCAAGCCCGACCCGTACAAGGGCAAGGGCGTCCGCTACTCGGGCGAGAAGATCCGTCGCAAGGTCGGAAAGACGGGTAAGTGACATGAGCGAGTCGACTGTTACGAAGCGCAAGCCGGTGGGCAAGGACATCTCCACCAGGCGTCGTGTTGCGAAGGCCCGTCGCCACTTCCGCCTCCGCAAGAAGGTCAACGGAACGGCCGAGCGTCCGCGCCTGGTCGTGCACCGTTCGTCGAAGCACATCACCGTGCAGATCATCGACGACCTGAAGGGCCACACGGTCGCGTCCGCTTCCTCGATGGAGGCCGACGTCCGTGCCCTGGACGGCGACAAGAAGGCCCGTGCGGCCAAGGTCGGCCAGCTGGCCGCGGCCCGTGCCAAGGACGCCGGCATCACGGCGGTCGTGTTCGACCGCGGTGGCAACGCGTACCACGGCCGGATCGCCGCTCTGGCGGATGCCGCTCGCGAGGCGGGGCTGGAGTTCTGACAATGATCAACACCGGAATTGAGAGGGACGCCTGATGCCAGGACGTACGCGTCGCGAAGGCGGCGGGGGCGAGCGCGGAGAGCGCCGCGACCGTCGTGACGGCGGCCGCGGCGGCGCGGCCCAGGAGAAGACCCCCCACCTCGAGCGCGTGGTTGCGATCAACCGCGTCTCCAAGGTGGTCAAGGGTGGTCGTCGCTTCAGCTTCACCGCGCTCGTCGTGGTCGGCGACGGCGACGGCATGGTCGGCGTCGGCTACGGCAAGGCCAAGGAAGTTCCCGCGGCCATCGCCAAGGGTGTCGAGGAGGCGAAGAAGAACTTCTTCCGCGTTCCTCGCATCGCCGGCACCATCCCCCACCCGGTCCAGGGTGAGAAGGCCGCTGGTGTGGTCCTGCTGCGTCCGGCCTCGGCCGGTACCGGTGTCATCGCGGGTGGCGCTGTCCGCGCCGTCCTCGAGTGCGCCGGTGTGCACGACGTGCTGTCGAAGTCGCTCGGCTCCGACAACGCGATCAACATCGTGCACGCGACCGTGGCGGCCCTCAAGGGCCTGCAGCGTCCCGAAGAGGTCGCGGCCCGTCGTGGCCTGCCTCTCGAGGACGTCGCTCCCGCCGGCATGATCCGCGCTCGCGCGGGCCAGGGGGTGTGATCATGGCTCAGCTGAAGATCACCCAGGTGCGCAGCACCATCGGTACCAAGCACAACCACCGCGAGTCGATGCGCACCCTCGGGCTGCGCAAGATCCGCCAGTCGGTCGTGCGTGAGGACACCCCCCAGGTGCTCGGCCTGATCCACGCCGTGCGTCACCTGGTGGTTGTTGAGGAGGTCCAGTCGTGACCATCAAGATCCACGACCTGCGTCCCGCTCCCGGAGCCAAGACCGCCAAGACCCGCGTCGGCCGCGGTGAGGGCTCCAAGGGCAAGACCGCCGGCCGCGGTACGAAGGGCACGGGCGCTCGCAAGAACGTCTCGCCGCGCTTCGAAGGTGGCCAGATGCCGCTGCACATGCGGCTCCCGAAGCTCAAGGGCTTCAAGAACCCGTTCCGCACCGAGTACCAGGTCGTGAACGTCTCGTCGATCGCCGCCTCCTTCCCGGAGGGTGGCTCGGTGGACGTCGCCGCACTGGTCCTGGCCGGGCTGGTCCGCAAGGGCGCGCTCGTCAAGGTGCTGGGTGACGGCGATGTCAGCGTCAAGCTGGACGTCACCGCCAACAAGTTCTCCAAGACCGCTGTGGAGAAGTTGGCTGCCGCTGGTGGGTCTTCCACCGTGGTGTGACGGCTGTTCGTCTGAAGGGCCCCGGGGCTTTCGCCCTGGGGCCTTTTGGCGTTTTTGGGCCGAGCGGGTTCCAGCGTGGTCCTGTTGCGTTGGTTTCCGTGCCTGTTCCAGCGTGGGCGTGCACCTCGGACGAAAGACTGGGGTTCATCGCCGCTCCGCGACGATTGCGATTGGGGCTTGACTTCGGGGCCCTTGCGAGGCGCTGTGGTCGGCCGGAAAAGGCCGGACGCTTCGCGACCGGCCGAGCCCACTAGGGGTAGCACCTCGCACCCAAAGTCAAGCCCCAATCGCACAAGAACGGGTGGGTTCACCGGCTCTAATCGGCGTCAGGGGTGACTGCTCGCCTTCGGCGTCGCTTGGAAGTGCGGGGGTTTACACGGCTCGCCTTCGG
>NZ_DASVFL010000242.1:0-17437 GCF_036380075.1 Lentzea sp.
GGGACTGCATCCGCACGACGCCGTGCGTTCGACGCTCGCCGCCGACCTTCGCTGGCGGGATCCCGAACGCCACGAGGACGTGCGCGCCCGTCTCTCGGTCGCGTGCCTGGACGCCGTGCGCCGGGCGACCGAGGACGACTCGCTGCTGCGCGTCGCGGAGTGGATGTTCCTGTTCCGCGACCAGAGCGGCCCTCGCGAGCTGTACGACTGGCGGGCCCACCCGCACGTCGAGGACCGGCCACTGGACCCGGCGGACGTGCCCGAGGTGCTGCGCCTGGCCTCGGAACCGGCGGTGGCGCACTGGCTCCGGCGCCAGCCGCGGGGTTTTCGCGTCTACCGCTCGGCGGGCGTGGTCGTGGGGTTCATGGCGATCCTGCGGCTGGAGGCGCCGTCGCCGGAGGACCTGGCGGCGGACCCGGTGGTCGCTGCGGTGTGGGAGCACGTCGAGGCGGCCGCTCCCCTGCGCCGGGGCGAGCACCTGGGCATCCGCCGGTTCGCCGTGCAGGCGGGCGGGCACCACCGGCCGTCGCCGCTGATGGACCTCGTCGGCCGGCGGACCGTCGCGGAGGAGATGCGGACCGGTGGGCGAGCGGTGACCTTCACCGTCTTCCAGGACGTCGGGTGGTGGCGGCGCCACCTCACCGCGGCCGGGCTGCACGAGGTCGTCGCGGTCAGGTCCGGCGGGGTCGCGCAGCACGTCTTCGGCCGCGACTGGCGGCGGCAGACCGTGGAGCAGTGGGTGCGCGACCGCGCTCGCGCCGCCGCACCCGTGGCGTCGTGGGCGTCCCCGGCGCCCGAGGTGCTGTCGCGCAAGGCTTTCGAGGCGGGCGTGCTCGAGGCGCTGCGCACGTGGCGCGCCCCGCGCGAGTTCGCGACGAGCGTCCTGCTGCGCTCGCACCTGGTGCCGCGGGACTCCGCCGATCCCGTCGCGGACCTGCGCGACGCCATCACGACCGCCCTCGACGGGCTGCGGGTCGACCCGGCGGGCGTCAAGGCGCACGACGCCCTGACCGCCACGTACCTCTCCGGTTCCGGTACGCACAAGGCGACCGCACGACGGCTGGGCGTTCCCTACGGCACCTACCGGCGGCACCTCGCCCTGGCCAAGGAGCGGCTCGTCGAGCGCCTCCTGGCCCGATGACGTCAGCTCCGGCGCCGACGGGGCGCCGCTGAGCGCGGCGGGGTGGACCGCATGTGGTCGCGCACCGGCGCCAGCAGGCCGGCGAGCGCCGTGACGTCGTCGCGCGAGAGCGGTTCGAACAGCAGACCGCTGACGACCTCGACGTGTCCGGGCAGCACCGCCGCGAGCAGCGCGCGCCCGGCGCCGGTGATGGTGACCGTGACGCTGCGCTCGTCGTCGGCGGACGGCGAGCGTTCGACCAGACCCGCCTTCTCCAGCAGGCCCACCTGGTAGGTGAGACCGCTGCGGCTGTAGACGACGCCGTCGGCCAAGTCGGTCATGCGGTGGCTGCCCGTCGGCGAGTCGCCGAGCCGCGCGAGCAGCTGGAACTGCACGTAGCTGAGGTCGCCGGCCTCCTTGAGCTGCTGCTCGACGGCGTGCCGCAGCAGGCTGGTCACCTCGACGAGCGCGAAGTAGGCGCCGAGCTGTACGGGGTCGAGCGACGGCGGTGAGTCGGCCATGCCACCAGCTTACTGCTTCGAATTCGAAGGAGCGGTGGCGTGCCGGGCAACACTGGACACCGGTGGGCACCGCGGGCCGTGGCGGCCGGGCAGCGCGACGAACGAGGGTTTCCGAACAGGGGACGGCGCCGCCGTCCCACCGGCCCCGAGGACCGTCTTGAGCATCCCCCACCTCGCCCAGCGCGAAGACCAGCAGCAGCTCGAGTGGATCGGCGGGAGCGTCTTCAGCGTCCTGCTCGACGCCGAGGCGACCGGCGGGCAGCTGACCGTCGGCCGCTTCGACGCCGGGCTGGGCGAGGCGCCGCCGTGGCACATGCACAACAACGAGGACGAGGTGTTCCTCCTGCTGGCCGGATCCGCGCTGGTCTGGGCCGGCGACGAGGAGCACGAGCTGCGCGAGGGCGGCATCGTCTTCCTGCCGCGCCGCGTGCCGCACTCGTACCGGATCACCTCCGAGCGGGCCGACCTGCTGCTCATCTCCACGCCCGGCGGGCTGGAGAAGATGTTCCGCCACGCCGGTCGCGACCTGCGCGAACCTCGCCCTGACGGGTTCGGGATCCCGCTGTCGCTGCTCGCCGAGGCCGCCGAGATCTCCGGCAACGTCCTGCTCGGCCCTCCGCGCTGACACGTGCCGCACGTCACTTTGCTTCGAATTCGAAGCAGGTCTACTGTCAGTTCCAGTTGCTTCAACTTCGAAGCAAAAAATGAGGGAGAGCGGTCATGAAGGCAGTGCGTTTCCACGAGTTCGGCGGCCCCGAGGTCCTCCGGTACGAGGACGTCGAGCAGCCGGTCCCCGCGGCCGGCGAGGTCCTGGTCAAGGTCGCGGCCACGACGTTCAACCCGGTCGAGGGCAACATCCGCCTGGGCGTCATGCAGGGACCGATCCCGGTCGACCTGCCGCACACCCCCGGCCTGGACGTCGCCGGCACGGTCGACGCGCTGGGCGAGGGCGTCGAGGGCCTCGCGGTCGGGGACGAGGTCGTCGGCTTCCTGCCGATGACCAAGCCCGGTGCCGCCGCCGAGTACGTCATCGCACCGGCCGCCGTGCTCACCCCGGCGCCCAAGGGCCTCCCGCTGGCCGACGCCGCCGCGTTCCCGCTGGTGGGCCTCACCGCCTACCAGGCGCTCTTCGACCACGGCCGGCTGCAGGCCGGGCAGCGCGTGCTGGTCAACGGCGCGGGCGGGCCGGTCGGCGGCTACGCCGTCCAGCTCGCCAAGCAGGCCGGTGCCCACGTCGTCGCCACGGCCAGCCCGCGCAGCGCCGAGGCCGTGCGGACCGCCGGTGCCGACGAGGTCGTCGACCACACCACCACCGACGTGCTGTCGGCGGTCACCGAGCAGGTCGACCTCGTGCTGAACCTCGCCCCGGTCGACCCGGCGGTGCTGGCGCAGCTGCCGTCGCTGGTCCGCGACGGCGGGGCCGTCGTCAACACCACGATCTGGATGCCCGCCCCGACCGACGAGGACCGCGGCGTGCGCGGCGTCAACCTCTACGTCCGCAGCGACGCCGAGCAGCTCGCGAAGCTCGTGGCGCTGGTCGACTCCGGCGACCTGCGGGTCGACGTCGAGCAGCGGGTGCCGTTGACCGAGCTGCCGGCGGTCCACGTCCAAGCGGCGTCGGGCGGCGTCCGCGGCAAGGTCGTCGTCCTCGTCTCCTGACCCCACCACCCGCTGAGGAGAAGACCATGACACTCGGGCTGGACCCCGAGATCGCCACCGCGCTGGCCCCGATGGCCGGCGCGATGGCGCAAGCCACCCCTCCGGCCGTCGGCGACGTCGAGGCGCGCAGGGCGATGTGGGAACCGATCATCGGCGCCGCCGGGACGGCCCAGCCGGTCCCGGCCGACGTCACCACCACCGACCACCACGTCACGACCGGCGACGGCGCGCGGATCACCCTGCGCTGGTACGCCAAGGAAGGCGCGGCACCGGGCTCCGCCGTGCTGTTCTTCCACGGTGGCGGCTACATCTTCGGCCACATCGACCTGTTCGACGGCCCGGTCTCGCGGTACGTGTCCGCGAGCGGCGTGCCGATGCTGTCCGTCGAGTACCGCCGGGCGCCGGAGCACCCCTTCCCCACCCCGCTGGAAGACGCGTACACGGCGTTGCTCTGGCTGCACGAGCACGCCGCCGAGCTGGGCGTCGACCCCGCGCGGATCGGCGTGATGGGCGACAGCGCCGGGGGCGGGATGGCGGCGGCGCTGTCGATCCTCGCCCGCGACCGCGGCGGCCCGGCCATCGCGCGGCAGATCCTGGTCATGCCGATGCTCGACGACCGCACCACCGAGGTCGACCCGCACGTCGCGCCGTACGCGCTGTGGTCCTACGACGACAACCTCACCGCGTGGCCCGCGCTGCTCGGCGACACGGCCGGCGGTCCGGACGTCCCGCCCACCGCGGCCCCGGCCCGGTTGGAGGACGCGACCGGGCTGCCCCCGGCCTACGTCGAGGTGGGCCAGCTCGACGTCTTCCGCGACGAGGACCTCGCGTACGCGGTGAAGCTCAGCCGGGCCGGCGTGCCGGTCGAGTTCCACCTGCACCCCGGCGCACCGCACGAGTTCGACTCGATCGCCTTCGAGTCCGGCGTGGCGAAGCGCGCGATCGCCGACCGCGTCCGCGTGCTCCGGTCGTTCTGAGCCACCACGGGAGGAACCCGATGTCCGGCAGCACCTCCCCGGTCCGCCTGATCGTCGGCGCGGCGGACCGGACCGTGCCGATCACGGTCCGGCAGCGGACACCGGTGGCGGTGCGTGCAGGCGGCCGAGGGCTCATCAACCGAGAGCGGCCAGCTGGATGGTCAGGTGCTCGCGCACCAGGCTCTGGCCCTTCTCGTGCCCGGGGCCGGTGTACTGCCGGGGCGCGGCCTCGACCAGCATGACCAGGTAGAGGTAGGCGCGGTACATCGCCAGCCGCCGCCGGGCGCTCGGGGTGAACGGCGCCGCGCCGTAGCCCGCCAGGAAGTCGCGGTCGTGGTCGATGTCGCCGAACAACGCCGGTGAGACGAGCTCGGCGAGCGGGTCGCCCCAGAACGCGCGTTCGCCGTCGACCAGCCCGGTCACCTTTCCGCCGTGGGCGAGGACGTTGCCGTCCCACAGGTCGAAGTGCACGAGCACGGGCCGTTCGACCTCGTCCAGCAGGTCCGCGCGCTTGCCCATCGACGCCGCGACCTCCTCCGCGGGCAGGGGAAGCGCGACGCCGAACCGCGCGGCGTCCGCGAGCACGGCGTCCACCATGGCCGCGAAGGCCTCCCGCCACGTCGGCGCGAGACCCAGCTGCGGGTAGCCGAAGCCCGTGCCGGTGACCTCGTGCAGACCGGCGACGACCCGGCCCAGTTCGCCCCGCAGCGCCGCCCGTTCCGGCGCTGTCAGGGTCGTCGCGTTGTCGCCAGGGAGCTCCGTCATCAGCAGGAAGTCCGAGGGCACCACCTGCCGGGTGAAGTCGGCGTGCACGACCTCGGGCACCACCGCGTGCCCGTGAGCCGCGCGATAGAAGGCGGTTTCCGTGCTCATCAGGTCGCGCTCGTAGGTCATGCGCGGGGAGTCCGGGCTCGGCGCCACCTTCAGCACGAACCCGCCGCCGGACGTCCTGATCCGGTAGGCGGTGTTGAAGGTGCCGCCGGTCAGCTCGGTCCGGCTCGTCACCTCGGCCGGGTCGATCCCGGACGCGCGCAGCACGCGGTGCAGGGTGTGCTCGTCCAGCCGCGGGCGGTGGTCGTTCATCGGGCTCCTCGGTGCACCGGGGTCAGCTCTCGTCCCAGCGGGCGGCGCTGCGTTTGCAGCCTCCCCCGATGGAGCCGGCGGCGTTGACCGCGCGGGCCTCGACGCACTTGGTGATCGTGCCGGTGCCCGGCAGCAGCACGGCGGGGGCACCCGGCTGCCAGCGCACCGCGAGGTAGGCCCCTCCCGGCGCGGCGGTCGCCTCGCCGACGACCACTCCGGCGTCGTTCACCGCCCTGGCGAGGGAGAACAGGCCGCCGAGCGTGCCGAGGTCGGTGACGGTGGTCGTGGCGCCGAGCGTCCACAGCACGGCGTGCTGGCGACCGCCCTGGTCCTCGGACCAGCCGGCCGCGAGCGTGCCGGCGTCGTTGACCGCGGCGGCGGAGCTGTTGCGGCCGCTCGCCAGCGCGGGCAGCTCGACGACGGTGCCGTCGGGCCGCCAGAGCGTGGCGTGCGTGCGGTCGAGGGTGTTGAGCTTGTCGGAGGCGCCGACGACGAGGCCGCCGGAGCTGATGCCCTGCGCCCACGACTGGTCGTGACCGGGCAGGTGGGTCAGCGCGGTGATGCTGCCGTCCGCGTTCCAGCGCTGGGCGGTGCTGAGCCCGGACGACCTGTCGGTGGCGGAGCCGACGACCACGCCGCTGTCGTTGACCGCGTTCGCCGAGGTGCTCCGGCGCGGCCCGGGGAAGTCCGGCAGCGCGGTGATGGCGCCGGTCGCGTCCCACCGCACGGCCACCAGTCCGTCGGCCTCGCCGAGCGACGTGCCGACGACGACACCGGACTCGTTGACGGCGTTCGCCATGCCGGAGTAGTCGCCGGGCAGCTTGCCGAGGACCGCGACCGCGCCGTCGGCGGCCCAGCGGACGGCGTCGCGCGAGGACTCCGCGTGGCCGACGGCGACACCGGCGTCGTTGAGGCCCTTGACGTGGTCCCAGGTGGAGCCAGGAGCGGCCGGCAGCAGGGTGGCCGTGGTCGCGGCGTGCGCCGGGAGGGCGGAACCGAGCAGGACGAGTGCGGCGATGCCGGTGGCGAGCACGGGTCTGGACATGCGGTTCCCCCAGGTCGTCGAAGCGATCGGCACAGTTCTACCCGCTGATCGCCTCGACGAGGGGGCGTTCCGGTCAGCCGGGTGTTTTCCGGACCGAAGCCGCGAGCTCGCGACGCACGCCGAACGGCGCGAGCACACCCGAGTAGGGCTTCGGCGGCGGCGCGGCGAACTCCCCCGCCGCGCTGGTCCGCAGGCCCAGGCGCAGCAGGGACTCCACCTGCAGCACCGCGGCCTGGACGCCGTCGACGACGGGCACGCCGACGGCGCGTTCGATCTCGGGGCGTTGCTCGGTCATGCCCGCGCACCCGAGCACGACCACGTCCGAGCGGTCGGCCGCCACCGCCGACCGGCAGGCGGCCACGACGGCGTCCACCGCGGCCTCGACCTCCAGCACCGGCACGTCGCAGGCGGACACCCCGCGGCAGAACCCGGCCATCCCGTAGCGGTGGGCGAGGTCCCAGGCGCGGCCGCACGTGCGTTCCAGGGTCGTGACGACGCTGAAACCCCGGCCCAGCAACGCCGCCGTGCGCATCGCCGCCTCGGCGATGCCGACCACCGGTCCGTCCGCGAGCTCCCGTGCCGCGTCGAGTCCCGGGTCGCCGAAGCAGGCGATCACGTACCCGTCGGCCCGGCCTGCCGCGATCTCCGCCAGCAGGCCCGGCACGCTCAGCGCCTCGTCGTAGTGGCTCTCGATGGACGCCGGTCCCATCGCCGGGCAGGTGGCGCGCACGTCCACCCCCGGCCCGGCGATCGCCTGCGAAGCGCGGCCGATCGCCGCGGTCATCTCCCGGCTGGTGTTCGGGTTGACGACCTCGATCCTCACCGGTTCCCCCGCGACAGCAGGGTGAACAGCGCGAAGCCCAGCGCCATGCCGATGAACCAGCTGTACGGGGCGACGTCGGCCAGTGCGGACACCAGCACCGGGACCATCGCCACCAGCGAGGCGACGGCGGTCGCGACGATCGCCCGCGGGTTGTAGCCGTTGCGGTACCAGTACTTCCCGGACGGCGACATGGTGAAGAGGTCGTCGACGTCGACCCGCTGGCGGGCCACGACGTAGTGGCCGGCGATGAGGACGCCGAACAGCGGGCCGATGAAGGCGCCCAGCGTCTCCAGCGTGTAGTGGATGACGGCGGGGTTGTGGTATAGGTTCCACGGCGTGATCAGCACCGAGCCGACCGCCGCGATCATGCCGCCGGCGCGCCAGCTGATCCGCCGCGGGTTGACGTTGGAGAAGTCGAACGCGGGCGAGATGAAGTTCGCGACGATGTTGATGCCGACGGTGGCGATGCTGAACGTCAACGCTCCCAGCACGATCGCGAACGTGCTGTCGATCCGCGCGACGGTCGCGACCGGGTCGGTGAGCAGCTCGCCGAACACCGGGACGGTCAGCGACGCGGTGACGACCACGAGCACGGCGAACACCAGGAAGTTGACCGGCAGGCCGAGCAGGTTGCCGCGCTTGACGGCGGCGAACGACTTGCCGTAGCGGGAGAAGTCGCCGAAGTTCAGCATCGGGCCGGAGAAGTACGAGACCACCAGCGCGATGGCGCCGAACATGACCGGAAGCGACGCCCAGCCGGTGTGCTTGACGTCGCCGAGGGTGAAGTCGATCGCGCCCCAGCCGGCGCGGGCGATCAGGTAGCCGGCGAGCAGGAACATCACGACGTAGACGGCGGGGCCGCAGAAGTCGATGAACCGCCTGATCGTCTCCATGCCCGTCCAGAACACCGCCGCCTGCACCAGCCACAGCACGGTGAACGACGCCCACCCGAGCGAGGACAGCCCGAGGAAGCCGTGCTGCTGCACGTCCGCGTACGGCAGCAGCGACGGGAAGAGCTTGAGCAGCACCACGTCCAGCGCCGCCGACGCCAGGTAGGTCTGGATCCCGTACCAGGCGACGGCGATCAGCCCGCGGATGATCGCCGGCACGTTCGCCCCGAGCACGCCGAACACGCTGCGGCAGATCACCGGGTACGGCACGCCGGTCTGCTGGCTCGGCTTCGCGACCAGGTTGCAGAAGAAGTGGACGATGCCGATGCCCGCCAGCAGCGCGACCAGCACCTGCCAGCCGCTCAGGCCCAGCAGGAACAGGCTGCCCGCGGTGACGTACCCGCCGACGCTGTGCACGTCCGACATCCAGAAGGCGAAGATGTTGTAGGAGCCCCAGGTCTGCTTCTCCAACGGGGCCAGGTCGGCGTTCGTCAGCCTCGGGTCGTAGGCCGGCTTGGGTTCCGCGTTCGTCGCTGTCGCTGTCATCGCCGCACTCCTGCCTGGTGGGTTGGCGCCACCGTAGGGAGGAGTTGTTTCCCGGCTGCTACGGGAAACGTATATCTTCCCCGTCCGCGAACAGGCCGGTGTCCCGCGGCACCGCCGCCAGCGACGACCGCAGCCGTTCGTGGTGCGTCCTGGCGGCCTCGACGAGTGCCGCGGCGTCCCTGTCCACGAACGCCTTCAGCATCCCCTCGTGGTCGGCGTGCAAGGCGGTGCGTTCCTCGTCGGGCACGTGTGCCATGGGCTGCAACGGTTCGGTGAGGTTCCAGGCCGACTCGAACATGCCCAGCAGCCGCCGCATCCCGCTCGGCCGGACCAGCGCGAGGTGGAACCTGCGGCTCTCCCGGTGGTAGGCCCGGACGTCGCCGTCGGCCTGGGCCTCGGCCAGCGCGGCGTGCGCCGACCGGGCCAGTTCGTCGTCCTGCGGCTGGGCTTTGGCGACCGCCGCTCCGAGAGCCGCCGCTTCCAGCACACCCCGCACGACGTAGAGCTCGTGCAGCTCCTGCGGCGTCAGCTTGGCGACGAAGTAGCCGAAGTTCTGGCGGTGCTCGACCAGGCCTTCGCCGATCAGCGTCTTCAGCGCCTCCCGCACCGGGATCCGGCTCACCCCGAACACGGCGGCCACCTCGTCGACCGGGATGGCGCTGCCCGGGGGCACGCCGTCGAGCAGGCAGCGGCGGAGCTCGGCGAGGATCGCCACCTGGCCCGCGCCGCCCCTGTCGGTCTCGAGCTTCGCGGCGACGATCGAGCGCCGCCGGGGACCGCGGGTCACCTCGGGGCCGGGCGGGTGGGGGCGGGCATCGGGTCACGGTAGCGGTCACCGGGCGAGGGGGCCCAGGGCCGCCGGCGTCAGCGCAGGTAGGAGGCCCCGTTGAGGTCCAGGACCGCCCCGGACGACCAGGCCGCCTCCGGCGAGGCCAGGTGGACGACGGCGGCGGCGATCTCCTCCGGCGTGCCGACGCGGCCGAACGGGCTCTGGTCGCGGACCGCGTCGCCCTCCGCACCGGCGAGCTTCGCGGCCTGGCGTTCGGTGGCGATGAAGCCCGGCGCCACCGACGTGACCGAGATGCCGTGGGGTGCCAGTGCGACGGCGGCGGACTGGCCGAACGCGTGCAGCGCGGCCTTGCTCGCACCGTAGGCCGGGTAGTCGGGCTCGCCGCGGAACGCTCCGCGCGAGCCGACGTTCACGATGCTGCCCGGTGCGCCGCGGTCGATCAGGTGCTGGGCGACCGCCCAGGTGACGTTGACGGCGCCGAGGAGGGTGACGTCGAGCATCGACCGCCACGCCTGCGTCCACGCCTCCCACGACGTGTCGCCGAGGCGGTGGACGTTGGCGGCACTCGGCGCGACGGCGGCGTTGTTGACGAGCACGTCCACGGCACCGAGCCGCTCCACCGCCTCGGTGACCAGGCTGCGGGCCGCGTCGGGGTCGGCGAGGTCGCCGCCGATCAGCGCGTGCCCGTCCCCCGCCAGTTCGGCGAGGGTCTGCGCCGCGTCGTCACGGCGGCTGCTGTAGTGCACGGCCACCCGGTAGCCGCGTTCGGCGAACGCGATGGCCGTCGCCCGGCCGATGCCGCGCGAAGCCCCGGTGACGAGCACACCCCTGTGATCCGACATGGGCCGAAGCCTATGTCAGCTGGAGCGACCGCCTACTCACGCGACGACAGGCCGTGTCCGAACGGGAACAGCGGATCGTCGTACCCCGCAACGTCCTCGTGGTGGCGCCGCACCTGCTCCATCGACCGCGGGAGGTCGAACGGAAGCCGCCCCTGCGGCGGGATGACGCCCGACACCGCGTCGGCCAACGCCTCGTCGGTGGTGCCGTAGCTGACCATCAGCGTCGAGGCCACGTCCAGCAACGGGGTCAGGACGGCGGCGCGGTCCAGCGTCACGTCGACGACCAGCGGGCAGACCGCCGCGATCCGCGCCAGCCGCGCGGCGAGACCGGGCTGGAACTCCAGCGACCCCTGGTGGAACCACGACTCCAGGAACAGGTCGGCCCGCGGGTCGAACGGCGCCATCAACCGCACCAGCGCCACGTCGGCCTCCTCCGGTGTGGCCACCACGGTTCCCAGGCGTCCCGCGACCTCGGGCGAGAAGTTCTCGACGTAGAGCTTGAGCCCCGCCGTCAGCGGCAGCGGCACACCGGCCTGCAGCACCGTGACCGACCGGGCCTGCGCGGCGTGGCCCTCGTCGCGGAAGTCCTGCCGCCCCACGACCTCCGCCGCGCGGTCCTCGTCGACGAACGGGTCGTCGAAGAGCCCCAGGCGGAACTTCACGGCGAGCAGCCTGCGGGCCGACTCGTCGATCCGCTCCTCCGTCACCCGGCCCTGCGCCACGAGTTCGAGCAGCACGTCGACGCATTCCTCGCCTCCGAACTGGTCGGCGCCCGCGTGCAGGATCAGCTCCATGCGGCCGTGCGCGTCGAGGTGCTCGACACCCCACGCACGCGCGGGCAGGACCTTGTCGCCGACGTGGTTGTCCATCACCAGCTCCCAGTCGGTGAGCACCACGCCGTCGAAGCCGAGGCCCTCGCGCAGCATCCCCGTGACCACCTGGCGGTTGTAGCCGAAGCCGACCTCCTCGACCGGCTCGCCGTCCACCTCCAGGCCGACCGGCATGCCGTAGTACGGCATGACCGCCGCGGTCCCGGCCTCGACCACCGCGCGGAACGGCGCCAGGTGGTCGTCGAACCGGCCGCCGGGGTAGACCTGCTCGCGGCCGTACGGGAAGTGCGCGTCCTCGCCGTCCTTCTGCGGGCCGCCGCCCGGGAAGTGCTTGCTGCAACAGGAAACCGACTCCGGACCCAGCCGCGGGCCCTGGAACCCGCGCACGTACGCCACCGCGAGCGAGGCGGTCAGTTCCGCGGACTGGCCGAACGTGCCCGCCTGCCGGGCCCACCGCGGTTCGGTCGCGAGGTCGATCGCCGGGTGCAGGGCGCAGCGGATGCCGGCGGCCACGTACTCCTGCCGCGCGATGTCGGCGAACCGCTCCACCAGCGCGGGATCGCGCAGTGCGGCCAGCCCCAGCGACTCCGGCCACTGGGAGAAGGCCTTGGCGCTGAAGGAGACGCCGGCGTTCTCGATGAACGCGTGCCGCGGGTCGGTGGAGATGGTCACCGGGATCCCATGGGGCGTCGCCTCGGCGAGGAGCTGGAGGTTGTTGTGCCAACGGGCCGCCATGCGCGCGTCGTTCAGCGCGTGGACGTTGAAGTGCGACAGGTGTTTCTGCTGCACCACGACGCTGGTGGGCGACTTGCTGATGTCGCCAGGCGCCTCCTTCACCGTGCCGTCCGCGCCCGCCTCGATGACGGTGTGGAACAGCAGGCCCGCCTTCTCCTCCAGCGACAGCCGTCCCAGCAGGTCCTCGACGCGGTCGGCGACCGGCACGCGCGGGTCCTCGTAGGGGTCCAGGACGCCGTTGCCGTTGAGGTCGCGGAACTCGACGCCGTCCTCGGAAGTCAGCCGAACAGGCCGCATGTCAGAACCCTCCCTCACACTCGGCTCGCGCCGAACTCCTCGACACCGATCACCGGGCGCAGCGCGCGTTCCACGGCCGGTGTCGCGAACGACCGGCGGAGGACGTCGCGGCACAGGACGTTCCCGATCGCCCCCATGACCATCGCCTGGTCCAGCGCGAGGTAGCGGCGTGCGATCGTGCCCGACCGCACGGCGACCGCGTCGAAGAACCCGCCCCTGCCGTAGGCGCGCAGGTCCTCCTGGATGCGGACCAGGTTGGCGTAGGCCTCGTCGCGTTCGTGCATCATCGCCAGGAACGCCGCGTGCGGTGTGACCACGCCGTCGCCGAACGCGGGCGTGGGGGCGGTGGCGGGACGGCACGTGCCGAAGCCGACGTCGTAGTTCGTCATCTCCTGGTCGGAGAAGTAACCGTTGGCGCCGTTGCCCGGTTCGTTGCCCGGCCCCATGCCGAGCGCGTCGACGCCGTACTCGCGGTAGCCGCCGGCGGGGTTGCTGGACGGGCTGAAGCCCCAGAAGCCGTACTTCGCCTCCAGCAGGCCGTGTTCGCGTTGCGCGCGGACGTGCAGCGGGTGGTTGCGGCCCCACGACCGCGGCGCCCACTTCGCCTCGGGCACGAACACGTCCGGCATCAGCTCCTCGAACATCGACCCGCCCCAGCCGGGCACGATCCGCATGCCGCGGTAGGTGTAGGCGCCCTCGAAGACGTCGATGCCGTAGTAGGTCCGGTTCTCCCCCACCGGCTGCATCTCGTGCCACGACCAGTCGCACGAGGCCGGGAACGTCCGCCACATCGCGAAGTACTGCTTCGGCGGGATCTGACCGGTGACGATGCCGAGGTAGCTGGTGATCCGGGTCTCGGACACCGTCGTGTCGTAGTGGTGCGTGGTCAGCCAGACGGGGTCGCCGCCGATGTGCGTGCCCTGGTAGACGCCGCCGGGCCGGTCGTGGTCGAACGGGAAGAACCCGCCGTGGACCAGGCCGCCGGGCCGGACGGGGTGCGCGGGGTCGTCGCCGGGGTTGTAGAACGAGTCCCAGCGCATCCGGGCGAAGATCCGCCGGGCCAGGCCGGCCGCCGCGCGGTCCGCTCCCGCGACGACGAGCAGCGCGGCGCCGAGCCAGCCGTTGTCGACGCTGGAGCAGAACGGCTGGACGACCGCGCCGGTGCCGGGCCAGGACCGCAGCGCCGCGCCGGTCTCCTCGTCGTACCAGTTGAAGTACATGCCGCTCGGACCGTGGTGTTCCATCCGGTCGAGGGTGGTGAGCGTGCGGGTGAGCCGTGCCGACGCCTCGTCCTTCGAGATGAGCCCGAGCTCGCGGGCGACGACGGTCGACCAGAGGTAGCCGCCGATGTTGGTCGGCGAGGTGTAACCGGAGCGGTCGCCGGGGGCGAGCGACTCGGGGACGTTGTCGGCGGGCAGGCCCGTGCTCGACGGCGTCATCGCGACGAGGCTGCGCCACGTGTCGCGCGCCCAGCCGCGCACGCGCGCCGGGTCGTAGCCGCGGGCAGCGGAGGCGGTCCCCGGCACCAGCAGGGCGGCGGTCGTTCCCAACAGGACGGTTCGGCGGGTGATCCTTGCGGTCATGCGAGACCTCTCACTTGATGCCGGTGGTCGCGATGCCTTCGATGAAGCGCCGCTGGAACACGAGGAACACGAGCAGCACCGGGACGACGACGATGGTGGCCCCGGCCAGCAGCAGGCCGTACTGGATGGAGTTCTGGCCGGTCGAGTAGAGCGCCAGCGCGACCGGGAGCGTGTACTCGCTCTCCTGCTGCGCCACCACCAGCGGCCACAGGAAGTTGTTCCAGCTGCCCAGGAACGTGAGGATGCCGAGCGTGGCGAGCGCGGGCCCGCACAGCGGCAGGACGATCCGGGCGAAGATGCGCACCTCGCCCGCGCCGTCGACCCGGCCGGCGTCGAGCAGCTCACCCGGCAGGCCGGAGATGAACTGGCGCATGAGGAACACGCCGAACGGCGAGACCAGGAACGGCAGGACCAGCGCGGGCAACGAGTTCGCCAGGCCCGCGTTGACGACGAGCACGTACAACGGCACGAACGTCACGACGCCCGGGATCATCAACGTGGCCATGACGACCACGAAGAGCGCCCGCCTGCCCCGGAACTCGAGCTTCGCGAGCGCGTAGCCGACCATCGAGCAGAAGATCAGGTTTCCGGCCGTCACGAGCACGGCGACGACCGCCGAGTTGAGGAAGTACGTGCCGAACTGCAGGCGGGAGAACAGCTGCGTGTAGTTGTCCAGCGACGCGCTTTCCGGGACCCACGTCGGCGGGTTGGCGCGGATCTCGCCCTCGCCCTTGAAGCTGCCCAGCACCATCCAGGCGAACGGCGCCACCACGGCGACGAGCGCGACCGTGAGCGGGACGTAGAGCCACCAACGGTTCCGGTTCATCGTCAGCTCCTCTCCCGCAGCAGGCGGAACTGCAGCGCGGTCACGACCGCGATCACGACGAAGATCAGGTAGCTCATCGCGGACGCGTAGCCGTAGTTGCCGAACCCGAACTGCCGGTAGGTGTACATCGACGCGGAGATCGTCGAGTTGAGCGGGCCGCCGTTGGTCATGACGTACGGCTCCTCGAAGAACTGGAGGTAGCCGATCGCGGTCGTCACCGACACGAACAGGATCGTCGGGCGCAGCAACGGCAGCGTGATGTGCCGGAACCGCTGCAGCGCCCCGGCGCCGTCGATCGACGCGGCCTCGTGCAGCGACGCGGGCACGGCCTGCAACCCGGCCAGAAAGATGATCATCGCGGTGCCGAAGTTGCGCCACGCGGCCATCAGGATCAACGCCGGCATCGACCAGTCCGGGTCGCCGAGCCAGTTCGGCCCGTCGATCCCGACCCAGCCGAGCACGGTGTTGACCAGGCCGTACTCGTCCTGGAGCAGGAACCTCCACACCACCGCGACCGCGACGATCGACGTGATCACCGGCGTGTAGAAACCGAGCCGGAAGAACGCGCGGAACCGGCTGATCCCCTTGTCCAGCACGACGGCCGCCGCCAGCGCGACGGCCAGCGTGAGCGGCACGCCGACCAGCACGAAGTACGCGGTGTTCGCGGCCGCCGTGCGGAAGATCGGGTCGGCGAACGCCTGGACGTAGTTGTCCAGGCCGACGAACTCCACGGCGAAGGGCGTGCGCAGGTCGCGGTTGCGGGTGTCGGTGAAGCTCATGAACAGCGACTGCACCACCGGCCATGCCGTGAACACGAGGAACAGCAGGCAGAACGGGAGGATCAGCAACCACGCCGCCCGTTCGACCCCACGCCTGCGGCGGCTCACCACACCCGTCGTCGTGGAACTCACTTGCCGGTGCCGATGGAGTCGGCCGCCGACTGCGCCGCCTTCAACGCGCCGGCCGGGTCGGCGCCCGAGCGGGCCACCTTCTCCACCTCGGTGTCGAGCGCGGTGATCGCCTGCTCCCACGTCGTGAAGGTCGGCGGCGACTGCGCGGTGTCAAGCTGCTCGCCGAACGCGGCGAGCTTGGTGTCGGCGCTGAGCGCCGGGTCCTGCCAGGCGCTCTTCACCGACGGCAGGTCGGTCGACTGCCGGTACCACTTCACCTGCGTCTGCGACTGAGCGAGCCAGTTCACGAACTTCCAGGCGGTGTCGCGGTTCTTCGTCTCCTTGAACACGACGAGGTTCGACCCGCCGACGAAGCTCGACGACGTCTTCTTCACCGGCATCGGCACGACGCCGTACTGGTCCTTGAAATCCGGACCGCCGAGCTTCTCGACCGCGGACATCATCCAGGGACCGGAGATGAACATCGGCACGCGGCCGCTGACGAAGTCGGGCTCGGTCGTGGGCTGCGCGGGCGCTTCCTTGTCAGCGATGCCCTCGGAGAAGAACGAGCCGTAGTACTCCAGCGTCTCCTTCATCTCCGGACTGTCGAAGTTGTAGGCGCCGCCGTTGTCCTTGGTGAGCTGCGCGCCGTTGGACCACGCGAACGGCAGCAGCGTCTGCCACGACCCGGTGCCGCCGGCCTGCAACCCGATGCCGAACTTGGCGCCCGCCTTGGCCTGCATGGCCTTGGCCATGTTCTTCAGGCCCTGCCAGTCCGCCGGCGGCGTCTCGTACCCGGCCGTCTTCGCGAGGTCCTTGCGGTAGAACAGCAGCCGCGTCTCGACGTACCAGGGGATGCCGTAGGAGGTGCCGTCCACCTCGGTCGTGCGTTGCGCGCCTTCGAAGAACGCGTTCTCGTCGATCGAGCCCGGGGTCGGGTCGAGGGCCTTCATGCCCGCGAACTCGCCCATCCACGTCGACCCCACCATGGCCGCGTCCGGGGCCTGCCCGGCGGTGATCGCCGAGGTGAACTTGTTGTGCGCGGCGTCCCACGGGATCGCGGTCACCTGGACGTCGACGCCGGGGTTCGCGTCCTCGAACTCCTTCGCGAGCGCCGGGAGCTTCTCGCCCTCCGCGCCCATGGCCCACACGGTGATCGTGCCCGTGGCGGGACCCTGGCCGATGTCGGCCCCCGTCTCGCCACCCGCCCGGTCCTCGCCCCGCCCGCAGGCGGCCAGCACCAGCACCAGGGCTGACACGCCGGCGATCGTCCTGGAAGTTCTGCGCACCATTGCTCCTCGCTTCCTCTCGTCTCCGGTGGACCGTGGTGGATCAGCCGGCGGGGCAACCGCAGGACGAGCGCACGACGAGCTGCGTGGGCAGCGTCCGCGCGTCGGACCGCGGCGGCTCGCCGCTCACCAGCTCGTGCAGGCGGCCCGCGGCCAGCGCGCCGAGCTCGTGGACGGGCTGGCGGACCGTGGTGAGGCCCGGCCGCACGTACCGGGCCGTCATGACGTCGTCCCAGCCGGCCACCGCGATGTCGCCGGGCACGTCGGTGCCCGCGTCCTGCAGGGTGGTCATGATCGACAACGCCAGCTCGTCGTTCGCGCACATCACCGCGTCCGCCTCGTGCTCACCGGCCAGGAGCCGTTGCGCGAACGCGGTTCCCTCCGCCTCGCACAGCGCGACGCGGACGGGTTCGGCGGCGGTGCGGCCCCGGTCCTGGTGGGCGGCGACGTAGCCCGCGTAGCGGTTGCGGATGTCGGGGCCGCTGTCCGGGTCGCCGACGAACAACGCCGTGCGCCGTCCGTGGTCGAGCAGGTGCCCGGCCAGCTCCCGCGCGCTCTCCCGGTTCTCCGCCGAGATGGCCTCGACGCCGTCCTGCGGGTCGCCCGCGATGACGACCACGGGCTTCCTGCCCTTCACCAGCTGCACGACCTCGGCCGACGACCCGAACACCGCGATGGCGTCGACCCTGGT
>NZ_DASVFL010000243.1:0-3367 GCF_036380075.1 Lentzea sp.
CCGAAGGCCCGTTCCAGCACCGGCAGCCGCGCCATCATCAGCACCTGCACGAGCAGCAGGTCCGACCCGAGCAGGCCGGTGAGCCGCCCGGCCGAGGTCAGCCCGGTCTCCCAGCCGCCGAGGTCGGTGAGGCCGCCGCCGGCCGCCCACCAGTACGTCACGAGCAGCAGCCCGGCCCAGAACCCGCCCGTGGCGACGACCCGCACACCGGCGTCGGCCGGGCGTCTTCGCGCGACGGCCGCGGTCATGTCCCCTGCCCGGTCGCCCCGTCGTCGGGCAGCGTGCCGGACTGACCTTCGCCCCTGCCCTGCCGGCCGCCGGGGAACTGGCCCTGCTGCTGGTCCGGCAGCTGGCCCGAGTCCTGCCGCACCTGGCTCGTGGTGTCGTCCCCTGCCGCGAGACCGAGCGCGAACCCGCCCAGCCCGGTGAGCACGGCGAGCCCGAGCGCCCCGGCCACGACCGGACCGGTGAACCCCCGCGCGCGTGCGGCGGGAGCGGGCGGCGGCGGTGGGACGGGCGCGGCGGGTGGCGGGACCGCCGCCGCGGCCGGCTCCCACCGGGACCCGCTGGTCGTGTTCGCGTTCATGGGCACTCCTTCTCTCGACTCGCTCCATGCTCGGCGGCGAGGCTGAGCGCCACGCCAGAGCCAGCTGTGAGTCAGCTGAACGGCCTACGATCACCGGCGTGAGCAATGTCGAGGCCGAGCCCGCCGAACTGACGTGCACCTCCGCCCCCGGCGGCGTGGAGGTCCTGAGTCCGCGCGACGTCCCCCTGGGCGGCCCGCGCGCCATGTCCGTGCGCCGCACGCTCCCCCAGAAGCAGCGCTCGCTGATCGGCGCCTGGTGCTTCTGCGACCACTACGGCCCCGACGACGTGAGCATGGACGTCGCCCCGCACCCGCACACCGGCCTGCAGACCGTGAGCTGGCTGTTCACCGGCGAGATCGAGCACCGCGACAGCCTCGGCGTGCACGCCTTCGTCCGCCCCGGCGAGCTGAACCTGATGACCGGCGGCCGCGGCATCTGCCACTCCGAGGTCTCCACCCCCGCCTCGACCGTGCTGCACGGCGTGCAGCTGTGGCTGGCACTGCCCGACGCCCACCGCGACGCCCCGCGGAACTTCCAGCACCACGTCCCGCCGACCGTGCGGCTCGACGACGCCGAGATCCGGGTGTTCCTCGGTTCGCTGGCCGGCTCGACCTCGCCCGTCAGCACCTTCACCCCGTTGCTGGGCGCGGAGATCGTCCTGCCCGCGGGCGCGCGCCTGACCCTGGACGTGGCGCCGTCGTTCGAGCACGGCGTCCTCCTCGACACCGGCGACGTGACGCTGGCCGAGACCGCCCTGCACCCCGGCGACCTCGGCTACGTCGGCACGGGCCGCTCCAGCCTGACGCTCTCGTCGTCCGGGGGCGCGCGGATCGTGCTGCTCGGCGGCGAGCCGTTCGGCGAGGAGATCGTGATGTGGTGGAACTTCGTCGGCCGCACCCACGACGACATCGCCGCCTACCGCGACGAGTGGCAGGCGGAGACCGACAGGTTCGGCCGCGTCGAGGGCTACGCGGGCTCCCGCCTGCCCGCGCCGCCGCTGCCCGGTGGCCGTCTGCGTCCACGCGGTAACCCGGCGTGAGAATGGAGCTCCGACTCTCTCACTTTCCGCACTGAGCCGACTACACAATGCCGCATTCGCCATTGCTCCGAATGGCGGTAAACCGTCTCGGTACGCGGCCCTCCCGAACCCGCCCCAAGCCCCGGAAAGACCGGCGAACACCGAAATCGGCCACCGAGAAACCGCAGGTCAGACTAGCGGGTGACGCAGATCTCAACGAAGGTTGACGCCTGGATGTCAGATCTCATACTTCAGGCCCATTGAAAATCACGTTCCGATCGCATTTCCTGGGCGAGGCATCCACGGGGGTTGCCAGGCGTCCTAGGGGGCATGAAGAACGTGACACGAGTGGGCGCGGAGTCTGTCTTCGCCTTCATCGCACCATCGGGGCGCCCGCTTCCCGTCGAGGTCGAGCTCGGCTACCGCGCCGAGGACCCGCACGCCGTGACCATGACGTTCCGCATGGGACGCCAGGAGACCGTCTGGCTCGTGAGCCGCGACCTGCTCGCCGACGGCCTGATCACCACCAGCGGCGCCGGCGACGTCCGCCTCCGCCCGCACAACAGCAAGACCGCCGTCCTCGAACTGCGCTCCGACGTCTCGCACGCGATCTTCCACGTGCAGTCGTCCGAGCTCCAGGAGTTCCTGAACTCCACCTACGACGTCGTCGCGCCGGGCCACGAGAACGACTACTTCGACTTCGACGCCGAGCTCCGCAAGCTCCTCGACTAGGCGACTCCTTGTCACCCGGACGAGTCGTACCTTGGCCTCGGTCCAACCCATAGCGTCGAACTCGTGACCACCACGAGCTCCACCGCGTACAGCCGAGACCTGGGCGACGAACTGCGCAGGCTGCGGCAGCGCTTCACCGGCCTGCGCGGCCGAGGCCTGGCCGTCCAGCTGGGCTGGGACCCGAGCAAGATCTCCAACCTGGAACACGGCAAGATCAGGGCCAGCGACGTCGACCTGGCCCAGTACCTCACGGCCTGCGGCAAGGACACGGCGTTCTTCGAGGACTTCCTCCGCCGCTACCACAACGCCTTCGACCCGTACCTGGCCCAGCCGGCGGACGACGTCCGCACCCTCACGATGGCCGAGGCGAGCGCCACCAGGATCACCGCCTACAACGTCCTGACGGTGAACCCCCTCCTGCGCACCCCGGCCTACGAGCGAGCCCTCCAGACCACCACCGGCACAGCGAGGCCGGACACCGACCGGCAGGCAGTCCTACGCCGCCCGACGCACCCGGAGTGCGTCTTCTACCTCCACGAACTGGCCCTGCGCCTGCGCCCCGGCCACCCTGACGTGATGGAAGCCCAGTACGTCTGGCTCCAGGCGAACTCCTCGATGCTGCGCATAATCCCGGCGGAAGCCACCACGGCGGCCTTCCAGTCCCCGTGCACCCTCTTCGAGTTCGAGCGAGCCACCCCGGTGGTCCACGTGGAGTCAGACCTCACCAGGGTCTTCGCCCAGGACGAGACAACAGTGGCCAGGGCACGATCTCTCTTCGACCTCTTGGACGAGGTCGCCCTTGACGAACACGAGACGCGCCGCAAACTGGCACAACACCAGGCCCCCACCCCACTACGAGCCTTGGTGAAGTAGCCCGCCACCCGCGAAGCCGAAGGCGAGCCGTTCGCGAAGCCGAAGGCGAGCCGTCCCGAGCACAGCGAGGCGCGGTGGTGGCTCCCCCGTCTAGCGCTCCTCAGCACTTGCCGCGCCCGAGGGGTCAGGTCAAGTCGACACGCTCTTCGTCGACTTG
>NZ_DASVFL010000244.1:0-57090 GCF_036380075.1 Lentzea sp.
AGAGCCACCGCGAGGCGTTGATGGCACTCGGTTGCGTTCCGATCGGCCTGACCACCACACCCGACGGCAGCACACCGTGGCAGACGTGGGGCCGCAACTCTCGCGGCGTCACACGCAACCCGTGGAACCTCGACCGCACCCCCGGCGGCTCGTCGGCGGGTTCGGCGGTCGCGGTGGCGGCGGGCGTCGTGCCGCTGGCCACCGGTGTCGACGGCGCGGGCTCGATCCGCATCCCTGCCGCGTGGTGCGGCGTGCTCGGGCTGAAGACGACGTCGTCCGAACGGGCCGCGGTGGGCGTGTTCGCACGGGACCCGGCCTTGCTGGAGATCTACCTCGGCACCTCCGGAACCAGTCGGCCCACCGCCGTCTGGTCCCCTGACCTGGGCTTCGCCACCGTGGACGACGAGCAGGCCGAGATCGCGCGCCGGGCCGCGGCGCCGTTGCACCCCCGCGCTGTGTCGCTGGCGCTGCGCGATCCGGCCGAGGACTGGTGCGCCAACCGCTGCGGTCCGA
This sequence comes from Lentzea sp., assembly GCF_036380075.1. NCBI lineage: Bacteria > Bacillati > Actinomycetota > Actinomycetes > Pseudonocardiales > Pseudonocardiaceae > Lentzea > Lentzea sp. Next base: position 514 of record NZ_DASVFL010000244.1, read on the forward strand.
ACGCCTTGCTGGACGAGCTGTTCGAGACCACCGACCTGCTCCTCACACCGACGGCGCCAGGTCCGCCGCACGGTCACGACGGTCCGGGCTCGCGGGTCAACACCGAGCTGACCTGGGCGTTCAACCTCAGCGGCCATCCGGCGATCAGCATCCCGGCGGGGTTCGACTCCGAGGGCCTGCCGGTCGGGCTGCAGGCCGTGGCACGGCATGGCCGGGAGGCGGACCTGGTCGCTGCCGCCCGCACCGTTCTCGGCGCGACGCCGACCCGATTTCCACCCTTTCGTGCCGCGCAAGTCCACTCGTTCGAGTGATTTGGGTCCAATCCACCTCGGCGGGTCTGCGGTGTGCGATGTCCTCCCGGCTCGAGGAGGGCGGACATGGGGAGACGCATCGGCGGTCCAGGCGGAGGTTCGGACCCGGCCGGCAAGGCAGGCGTTGTGGTGGCAGCCGGGGTGCTGGCCATGTCGGTGGCGGCGGGCAGCGGCGGTCTGGCGCTGGGCGGTGGTTCGTCGGCACCGGCGGTCGACTCCGCGAGGGTGAACCTGAGCAAGGCCAGGTCCGGGACCACCTCGCGCGCAACCCGTGCAAGTCGCTCGACCGGACGCTCTTCGCCGTCGCCGGCGAGCAGGGCGACATCACGCCGCTCGCCACGCCGCTGCTCGACCTCGCGGACATCCGCTTCACCGGCCTGCACCACCAGTCCCGGTCGGACGGCAGCACGGTCGTGATCGCCGAGACGGAGTCCGCGTCGGGACAGGTGAGCGGTGACGTGCTTGATGCGATGGCCGACGTCGCGAGCTGGCTCCCGGGCCAGGCCGCCGGACCTCGTCGGTAGCCTCCTGTCGCATGGAGGTCGAGATCTACACCGACGGCGCCTGCAGCCCCAACCCCGGTCCGGGCGGCTGGGGTGCCGTGTTGCGCTACGGCGAGCACGAGAAGGACATGTACGGCGGTGACCTCGGCCCCACGACGAACAACCGCATGGAATTGATGGCACCCATCATGGCGTTGGAGAGCCTCACGCGCCCGTCCACCGTGCGGCTCTACACGGACAGCACCTACGTCCGCAACGGCATCACCTCGTGGGTGCACGGCTGGAAGGCGAACGGCTGGCTCACGAAGTCGCGTGAGCCCGTCAAGAACGCCGACCTGTGGCGCCGCCTCGAGGAGGCCAACGGCCGGCACGAGGTGGAGTGGCACTGGGTGAAGGGCCACGCCGGCCACCCGGAGAACGAGCGCGCCGACCGCCTCGCCGTCCGCGGGGTCGAGGAGGTCACGGGCCGGGGAGTCGCGCAGCCCCAGGCGAAACGGCCGAAGACGGCCAAGCCGAAGCAGCCGCGCGAGCTGTCCGGCGAACCGTGCGGCGCGCCCACGAAGAAGGGCACGCCGTGCCCGATCACCGCCGGCCGGAACGGGCTGTGCCACGTGCACGACCCGGCGTTGCAGTGCGGCGCCCTCACGAAGAAGGGCTCGCCCTGCACCATCGCGACCGGCGGCGGCCGTTGCGAGTACCACCAGGACGCGCTCGAGCTGTTCTCCTGAGCCGGAAACGGTCTCAGCTCAGCACCTTCGCCAGGCGGGCCATGCCCTCCTCGATCTCCGCGGGCGTGTTGGTCGTGAACGACATCCGGAACGTCGCGTGGTCCGGTGTGGTCGCGAAGAACGGCGCACCGGGCACGAACGCGACGTCGTGGCGCAGTGCCTCCCGGAGCAGCTCGGCGCTGTCCACGTCACCGGGCAGCCGCAGCCACACGAACATCCCGCCGTCCGGGTCGCTCCACGTCGTGCCGCCGGGGACGGTGGACGGCAGCGCGGCGATCATCGCGTCGCGGCGGGCGCCGTACTCGACGCACAGGCGGGCGACGTGGGCGTCGAGGTCGTTGCGGGACAGGTAGGCGGCGGCCGCGGCCTGGTCCACAGTGGACGTGTGGAGGTCGGCGGCCTGCTTCACGATCACCAGCGTGCGCAGCAGGTCGGCGGGTGCGCGCAGCCAGCCGAGGCGCATGCCGGGCGCGCCGATCTTCGAGAAGCTGCCCAGGTAGACGGTCCTGTCGCTGGCAGAGGCGATCGGGGCGACGGCGGAACCCCGGTAGCGGAGCTCGCCGTACGGGTCGTCCTCGACGACCCAGAAGTCGTGCTCGGCGGCCAGAGCGGCGACGGCGGCCCGGCGGGACGCGGTCAACGTGCGGCCGGTCGGGTTCGCGAAGGTCGGCACCAGGTAGAGCATCGTGGGGCGTTCGCGCCGGACGACTTCCAGCAGTGAGGCGGGATCCAGGCCGTCGGCGTCGCTCGCGACCGGCACGATCCGCGCTCCCGCCATCCGGAAGCACTGGAGCGCGGCCAGGTACGTCGGTTCCTCGACGGCGACGACGGCGCCCGGCTCCAGCAGGGCGGTGGTCACCAGGGTCAGGGCCTGCTGGGAACCCGTGGTCACCAGGACGTCCGAAGTGGGCAGTCCGCGGCCCGTCAGGCGGGCGGAGACCAGCTCGCGCAGTGCCGCATTTCCTTCTGTGGGCGCGTATTGCAGCACCGAACGGTCCCGCAGCGCGACGTCGTACGCGGCGCGCAGAGCGTCCAGGTCGAACAGCTCCGGGGCGGGGAGGCCGCCCGCGAAGGAGATCACCTCGGGGCGCGAGGTCAGCGCGAGCAGGTCGCGCACCGGGGAGCTGGCCACGGGGAGGGTGCGGTGCATGAACTTCACGTTAACCGGGGTGGTCCCGGGGCGAACCCCGATTTTCTGTCGGTGCCCGTCGTTAGCGTGGTCCCATGGACATCGAGACACGCGCCGAGCAGCCCTACGCCGCCGTCAAGGCCACGGTCACGCTCGACACCTTCGCCAAGATCGCCGACCGGTTCCCCGAGCTCATGAGGTGGCTGGCCGACCGCGAGTTACCGATCACCGGAGCGCCGTTCCTGCGCTACTTACGCGTCACCGGCGAGGAGTTCGAGGTGGAGGCCGGCATCCCCACCGTCGCCGAGGTGCCCGGCGAGGGTGACGTCTTCACCTCCACGCTCCCCGCCGGCCAGTACCTGGTCGCGCTCCACGAGGGAAGTCTCGACGGCCTGGCCGCCACCACCGACGAGCTCCTCGCGCACGCCGTGCGGTTCGACCGCGACGGCGACAGGTGGGGCGCGCGCCTCGAGACCTACTTCACCGACCCCGCGGTGGAGCCCGACCAGAGCAAGTGGAGCACGGAGGTGGCCATCCGCCTGGCCGACTGACCCGGCCCGGACACCGCGCGACTCGACACGTATATGCCAGCTTGGCTATATTGCCGACATGGCATCTACGTTCGCCGCGCTGGCCGATCCGAGCCGCCGGGAGATCCTCGACCTGCTGCGCGACCACGAGCAGCCGGTCGGGTATCTCGTCGACCGGCTGACGCTCGCCCAGCCGACCGTCTCGAAGCACCTCAGGGTGTTGCGGGAGGCCGGTCTGGTCGAGGTGCGCACGGAAGCCCAACGGCGCTGGTACCGCGTCTCCCCCGGCCCGCTGGCGGAGGTCGACGCCTGGCTCGCGCCCTACCGGCGGATGTGGGAGAAGAGCCTGGACGCGCTGGAACGGCGACTCGACGAGATCGAAGGGGACTGACCCGTGGACGTCGAACTGCGGATGATCGAGGGCAAGCCCGTCCTGCGCTTCGAGCGCACCTTGCGGCACCCGCCCGAGAAGGTGTGGCGGGTCGTCACCGATCCCGCCGAGATGAGGCACTGGTTCCCGGCCGAGGTGGAGATCGACGGCCGGAAGCTGCGCTTCACGTTCCCGGCGGCGGCTCCGGTCGACGCCGACGGGGGCGAGGGCGAGCTGCTCGAGTCCGACCCGCCGAAGGTGTTCGCCTTCCGCTGGGCGGGTGACGTGCTGCGCTTCGAGATCCTGCCGCGCGACGAGGGCTGCCTGCTGGTCCTCACGGCGGTCGTCTCGTCCAGGCTGTCGGTGGGCCGCGACGTCCCCGGCTGGATCACCTGCCTGGACGCGCTGGTCGCCCACGCCGACGGCACGGAGTTCGAGCCGCCGACGGAGTGGCTCTCCCGCATCGAGCACTACGTGCGGCGGTTCGGTCTCGACGAGGGCACCGACGAGCCGGAGGGCGTGCGGTTCGTCCGCGACCTGGTGTGGACCCCGCTCGACGACGTCTGGCAGCTCCTCACCGAAGGCGCCGAGGGCACCGTGCCGGCCAGGGCCGCGCACCCCGGCCTGACGCCCGGCCAGGTCACGAGGTCCGAGGCCCCGCGCCTGCTGGAGTACGAGTGGCTGCGGGACGGCGAACCGCAGGGCGTCGTGCGCTGGGAGTTCGACCACGTGCCGTTGCAGGGCACCACGGTCACGCTCGTCCAGGAGAACGCGCACGGCCCCGAGGCACTCGCGGCGTGGCACGTGCACCTGGAGCTGTTCTTCGCGGCCACGCAGGGCGACATCCGCTGCCCGTGGCCGAAGGACCGGGAGGAGGAACTGGCCGAGCGCTACGCCGGCAGGTGATCCATCGTCGCGAACCGGTCGACGCCGATCCCGGTGATCAGCAGCCGCTCCTTGCGGTTGCCCGTCAACCGGGCCGTCCAGTCGACGAACCCGCCGTCGCCGATCTCCACCCCGTCGCGGTACACCTTGAAGCACAGGCCCCGGTAGTAGCCGGTGTCGCGCGACGGGTCGGCGGGCAGGTCGCCGCGCACGACCTCGAACCGCGGGTCCAGCACGGTCACGCGCACCTCGACATCGCCGCACGCTTCACGCAGGAACGCGACGTGCTCGGCGAAGTGCCGCCGCTCGAAGGCGAGCGAGCCGCGGTCCCGTCCCGCCGACACCGCGGCGAACAGGGTGAAGTGCGCGAACCGCCCCTCACCTCTGAAGAGCTGCGCCCGCACCACCCGCTGCACGGCCGCGAGCCGCAGGTCGTCCCCGCCGGCCTGCCGGCGCACGGCGGCCTCCAGGGCCAAGGCGTTGGTCGGGTCGGCCGCGACCTCGGTGCCGCGGATCGTCGACACGACGTTGTTCTGGTCCTGCTCGGCCACGGCGGAGCACGTGCCGAGCGGCGCCAACGGCGACAGCCCCACCACGGAGAACGCCGGCGGCACCGCGGCGAGCAGCCGGTCCTCGGCCGCCCGCAGCACGTCGAACGGCACGGCGGAAGGAGCCACGAAACGATCAGAACGGTACTGCCGCAACACATCCGGTCCGGACAGGCCGGAGGCACGCCGTCGCATCAACGCGAGCAGCACGCTGGTGAGGTCGCTGCCCGGCAGTCCGGCGAGCCGTTGCAACGCCTCTTCGCCACCCAACGACCGCAACACGCGCGTCAACACACCCATGCGGTCCATGATCCGTGTCGCGGCCACCGGATTTCCGCGCGCACGCCGTGACTAGGGTCGAGGACGTGACCGACGACCGGGCAGTCAGGGAGGGCGACCTGTGGGGCCGCAAGGCCGCGCACCGCGCCGCGCTCGGAGCGAACATGTCCATGCCCGCGTGGAAGACCGCGATCGAACGCACCGGCATCGGGCCGGGCACCGCGGTGCTGGACCTGGCGTGCGGCAGCGGCGAGTTCTGCGCCGCCGCGGCGGAAGCGGGCGCGCGGGCCACCGGGATCGACGTCTCGCCGGCGATGGTGGAGCTCGCGAAGCAGACCGCGCCGGACGCGGAGTTCCACGAGCGGGCGCTGGGCAGGTTGCCGTGGGACGACGGCACGTTCGACGTCGTGACGGCGTTCAACGCGCTGTTCTTCGCGGCCGACCCGGACGAGGCGTTCGCCGAAGCCGTCAGGGTCAGCAGGGACTACGTGGTCGTGTGCGAGTGGCACCCCGACCGCACGAGCGACCTGATGGTCGTCGGCCGGGCCGTGCGAGGACCGAGCGGGTGCAGAGGTGCGCGCATGCCGGAACCGCTGGAAAAACTCACGATCGACATTCCGCAGATCCACCCCGACGAGGCCACGATGCTGCGCAGCTTCCTGAGCGTGGGCAGCTATCAGCGCATCATCGAGAACGAAGGTGAAGAAAGTGTCGCGGCCAGGATCAGGGCCGCCGCTGAGCCGTTCAAAACCGCGGACGGGAACTACCGGTTCGACAACGCCTACCTGATGTCGGTGTTCCGCAAATGATCAGGCCGCGTCGAGCAGGGCGAGGCCGGCGCTGGTCAGCGCGGCGGGGCCGGGACGGGTGCTGATCAGGCCCTCGGTGCGCAGGCGCAGGCCGGCGAACTGGTCGGCGCAGCACAGGCCGTCGACGAGCAGGGAGCTTCCGGCGATCTCGCACCGGCCGTCGGCGACGGCTCTGAGAACCGCCCGGTCGCGCTGTGTGAGCGAGGTGTTCATCTTCTTCTCCTAGCGGTGGAGCGTCTACTTACTGATACGTCGAAGAAGAAGGCTTCGGTTCGACATTTTCGTCGAAGAATTCCGCGCGGACCCCGAGAAGTCGTACGGCGCGGCCGTGTTCGAACCGGTTGAGCACCACCAATGCGGCGGACGCGAGCTCCGCGGCGGACGACGTCGGCGCGGGCAGCTTCATCAGGCGGACCTTCGTGAAGAACGGCACGAACCGCACCTTCACGCCCACGCGCACCGCCGGGCGTCCTTCCAGCACCACGTCGGCGGCCACCTGGTGGGCCAGCGCCACGACCTCGCGCCGGATGTCCTCCAGGGACGTGAGGTCCTGCTGAAAAGTCTTCTCGTGCGATCGGGACTTCACGACCCACGGTGTCGCGCTCACGACCGTGTCGCCCGCGCCCAGGCCGAGCGAGCGGAAGTACGGTCCCATCCGCGGGCCGAAGCGGGCGGCCAGTTCGTCGGGCGACGCCGTGGCCAGGTCGGTCACTGTTGCCAGGCCCATCTCGGCCAGCTTGCGCTCGGTCTTCGCGCCGATGCCCCAGAGCGCGGACGTCGGGCGGTGGCCCATCACCTCGACCCAGTTGTCCCTGGTCAGCTCGAACACGCCGGCGGGTTTGCCGAACTCCGTGGCGATCTTGGCGCGCAGCTTGTTGTCACCGATGCCCACCGAGCAGTGCAGGCCGGTCGACTCCAGCACGGCCGCCTGCAGCGACCGGGCCAGCGCCACCGGGTCGTCGACGGACGCGCCGACGAACGCCTCGTCCCAGCCCATCACCTCGACGACCACGGGGAACGAGCGCAGCACGGCCATCACGTCCGCCGACGCCGCCTCGTACAGCGCGTGGTCGGTGGGCAGGAAGACGGCGTCCGGGAGCTTCTTGAACGCCGTGCGCAACGGCATGCCGGAGCGGACGCCGAACTCGCGTGCCTCGTACGACGCGGTGGCCACGACCGCGCGCTCCGCCGGGTCGCCGTTGCCGCCCACCACCACGGGCCTGCCGCGCAACGACGGGTCGCGCAGCACCTCGACCGCGGCGATGAACTGGTCGAGGTCCACGTGCAGGACCCGGTCCGCCATGCTCACCAGAATAGATAATGGGGAGTATGAAACGGTCGGCCGGAATCCTGCTCTTCAGACGAACCACCCAGCTCGAGGTGCTGCTGGGGCACATGGGCGGCCCGTTCTGGGCCCGCAAGGACGCCGGGGCGTGGTCGGTGCCGAAGGGCGAGTACACCGCGGACGAGACGCCGGAGGCGGCCGCGCGGCGCGAGTTCACCGAGGAGCTCGGGCTGCCGGTGCCGGACGGCGAGCTGATCCCGCTCGGCGAGGCCAAGGGCTCCGGCAAGGTCATCACGGTGTGGGCACTCGAGGGCGACCTCGACCCGGAGACCGTCACGCCCGGGACGTTCGAGATGGAGTGGCCGCCGAAATCGGGGCAGAAGAAGACGTTCCCCGAGGTCGACCGCGTGCAGTGGTTCGCGGTGGAAGAGGCGAGCGCGAAGATCGTCTCCGCGCAGCGCCCCTTCCTGGAGCGACTCACGGCCAGATAGCGGCGACCCACTCCGGGTGGTCGATGAACGGGTTCCGGTTGTGCTGGAAGCTGTCGAAGATCACCTGGTTGCGGCGCTTCTCGAACGCGTCCGGCGGGTCCTGCTGGCTCCACTGCTTGAGCACCGAGAGCTTGCCCATGTACGGCGCCGTGCCGTTGGACACCGAGTTGTTGAGCTCCAGGTCCACGTAGCCGTCGGTGCCCTCGTAGCGCACGGCCATGTAGAAGAGCATGCGCGCGACGTCGCCCTTCACGGCGTCGCGCGGCTCGAACGAGTCGCCGTCGGCGTAGCTGCCCGGCGCCTCGGCGACGGCGGAGCCGCCGTTGTCGAAGTCCAGGTTGCCGCGGGCGGAGTTCACCGAGACGTCCTCGGGGCGCAGGTGGTGGACGTCGGTGCCGGGGCCGGTGGCCGTGCCGAAGTCACCGTGCGACTTCGCCCAGACGTGCTCGCGGTTCCAGTCGTTGACACCGCCGCCGTTCGTCGACTTCGACTGCGAACGGCCGCTGTAGAGCAGGATCACGTTGTTCGAGTTGGCCGGGTCCTGGTCGGTGGACTTCAGCGCGTCCCAGACCTGGTCGTAGCTCAGCTTGGTCTGGTTCTTGATGATGCCGTTCAGCGCCGACTTCAACGCCGCGCCGCTCTTGCCGCAGGCAGCCGTGTAGTAGCTCTCGCACGACGACGGCGGTGGAGTGGTCGTTGTTGTTGTAGTTGTCGTCGTGGACGTCGGCGGCGTCGTGCCGGCGAACGCGAACGCCGTCGACGAGGTCAGGCCGGCGTGCGAGAAGTACGCGGCCAGCGTGCCCGTCACGTCGATCTGCTTGCCCAGCAGCGACGGGTTCGACTTCATCCCCCACTGCGCGCGGAACGCGGACGGGATCTGCACGTAGACCATGCTCGACGTGCTGGTCGTGGCCGCCGAGTCGGCGAGCGCCAACGCGTAGTCGTTCGGGTAGTTCGACCGGATGACCGTCGTCGTGGCCGTGGGCTGGCCGACGACGTATCCGCGCACCGTCGCCGACGACCCGTTCTGCTGGCCGATCGCCTGGGCGACGGTGAGCGGTGCTGCTGCGACAGCGGCGGTCGACCCGTACAGGCCGACCGCCGCCAGCAAACCGATGACCAACGCGAGAGGACTCCACCGTGCCATGCGCACTCCCCGATCGTGTGGATGTTTCCCACACGATCAGGGGACACGGTCAACGAACGGTTAACGCACGGTCACGGCAGCAGGACGACCTGAGGTCGGTCAACGTCAAGTCCCCCGCAGCACCGAAGTCAGGACTTCTGCAGGTAGAGATCGCGAAGCAGCGAGATCTCGGCACCGTGGTGGATCACCTCGCGGTTGATGTGCAGCACCAGGGTCGCCATCGGTTCGGCCGCGAACGGACCCTCCGCCGGACCGACGGGCACCGACAGGTCGGCCTTGCGCGCGCCGGCCATCCACGTCTCGTAGGCGTCGTCCAGCTGCTTCAACGCCTCGTCGGCGCCGGCAGCGAACTTCCAGGTCGCGTAGTCGGCGGGCGGGCCGCCGAAGTGCGACGCCGACCGCATCGCGAACACGCCCACCGTCACGTGCGCCAACCGCCACGCGATGGTCGTGACCGGCGTGGGGTCGGGCGGCGGGTACTCCCAGTCGATCCCGTGCGGCGGACGGACCGTCCACGCGCCGGGCACCGGCTCCCAGAGGTACTCCTCGTCCGTCAAGCCCTCCAGCCGCGGCCGCAGCTGCACGTTCCAGTGCCATTCGAGCTGGTCGGTCAACTGCTTGTTCCAGTCCATGCGCGGGACCGTACGACCGGATGCGGACAACTGCCGTCCTGATACTGATAAACCGAGCGCTCGGTCTACTATTGACCGCATGACGACTGTGCGCGAGGCGGCAGCGGTCCGGCACGGCATCTGGGTGCTCTGCCCGGCCGCCGGTGCCGCCGCGGCGTGGGGGCTCGAGCAGGCGGCGGCCTGGATCACGACCCTGGGCTGGTTCCCGTTCCAGGGCGTGTTCAGGCTCGTCACGGACATCCCGGAACCGTGGGCGACGGTCGCGGCATTGGTGGTCGGCGCCGTCGCCGGGCTCGTGTTCGCGGGCCTCTGGGCCAAGGAGATGCTGACCGTCGAGGTCTCGCCCGACCGCGTCGCGCTCCACCAGGACGACCGGGTCCTCGGCTTCGACCGCCACGAGGTCGAGTCGGCGTTCGCCGACGGCAAGCAGCTCGTGCTGCTGTCCCCGCGAGGCACCGAACTGGCCCGCGAGACCTCGGACATCGGCACCGGGAAGCTCGCGGAGGCCTTCACCGCGCAGGGCTACCGGTGGCGCGAGGCGGACCCGTTCGCGGCGGAGTTCCGGCTCTGGGTCGAGCACGCCCCCGAGCTGGCGCCGGAGGTGAACGCCCTGTTCACGGCACGCCGGAAGGCCGTCTCGAAGCACGAGGGCGAGGAGGCCGCAGAATTGGCGCGGGAGATCCGCCGACGCGGCGTCGCGGTGCGGGACGAGAAGAAGAGGCAGTACTACAGGTGCGCACGGTAGATCCGGTCAAACACGCCGAGAAGAAGCGGCACATCACCGACACGGCGGCCGGGCTGTTCGCGCGCAAGGGGTTCGACCGCACCACCGTCGCGGACATCTGCAAGGCCGCCGGCATCAGCACCGGCAGCCTCTTCCACTACTTCCCCACCAAGCGCGCCATCTTCCAGGAGATCTTCGAGCAGGACGGCGCGGACAACGCGGCGATGTTCGCCGAGGCCCGCGAGCTGAGCCCGTGGGACGGCGTCCTGCTGGTGGTCGACCGCCTGTGCGCCCCCGCGCTGGACCGGGCGGTCGCCGGGCTTGTGCTGGAGATCGTCACGCAGGCGAGCCGCGACCCGGAGCTGTGGGAGCTGGTCGGCCGCAACGAGCAGGTGGTGCGCGACGAGCTCGCCGTGCTGCTGCAACAGGCCCACGACACCGGTCAGATCGCGCTCCCGGTCAGCGCCAGAACGGCGGCGAGCTGGGTGCAGGGCCTGGTCGACGGCCTGTACGGCCGGCTGGTCGACCCGGACTTCGACGCCCCCGAACAGGTGGTGACCCTACGTCTGATCCTTTCCCGATTCGTGGGTGCTCCAGCACCATGAGGGCATGGCTTACGACGTCGCTGAGGTCCGCGCCCACTTCCCCGCCCTGCGCGAAGGCGCCGCGCACTTCGACGGACCGGGCGGTGCGCAGGTGCCCGACGTGGTCGGCGAGGCGGTCAGGGAGACGCTGACCTCGGCCGTCTCCAACCGCGGCTCCGTCACGGCGGCGGAACGCCGCGCCGAGGAGGTCGTCCGGAAGGCCCGCGGCACGATGGCGGAGTTCCTCAACGCGGGCAGCATCGTGTTCGGGCGCAGCATGACCCAGCTGACCTACGACTTCGCCCGCACGCTGTCGAAGAACTGGCGGCCCGGCGACGAGATCATCGTGACCAGGATCGACCACGACGCGAACATCCGGCCGTGGGTGCAGGCGGCGGAGGCGGCCAGGGCCACGGTGCGGTGGGCGCCGTTCGACCGCACGACCGGTGAGCTGCCCGTAGAGGCGGTCACGAAGCTGCTGTCCGACCGCACCCGCGTCGTCGCGGTGACGGCGGCGTCGAACCTGCTCGGCACCCGTCCCGACATCGCGGAGATCGCGCGGGCGGCGCACGAGATGGCGGCGTTCGTCTACGTCGACGGCGTGCACTACACACCGCACGTCCCGGTCGACGTCGAGGCGTTGGACGCGGACTTCTTCGTGTGCTCGCCCTACAAGTTCCTCGGCCCGCACCTCGGCGTGCTGGCGGCCGCGCCGGAGCTCCTGGAGACGTTGCGGCCGGACAAGCTGCTGCCGTCGACCAACGCCGTGCCGGAGCGGTTCGAGCTGGGCACGCTGCCCTACGAACTGCTGGCGGGCACGACCGCGGCCGTGGAGTTCATGCGCGGCCTCGACGGGCTGGAGGAGCACGAGCTGGCGATGCGCGAACGGCTCGAGAACGGTCTGCAGGAGCTCGGCGCGCGCATCTACAGCAAGGCCTCGTCGCGGACGCCCACCGTGCTGTTCTCGGTCGACGGGCTGGAGCCGGCCGAGGTGTACCGCAGGCTCGGCGCCGAGGGCGTCAACGCGCCCGCCGGTCACTTCTACGCGATCGAGTGCTCGCGCTGGCTCGGCCTGGGCGACAAGGGCGCGGTGCGGGCGGGCATCGCCCCCTACACCGACGAGTCCGATGTGGACCGCCTGCTCAAGGCCGTCGCCCGCCTGAGGTGAGACGCGGTCTCAGAGGAACAGGACCAGCGCCGCGTAGGCGATCCCGACGAACACGCTGACGTTGAACCGGCGGGTCACCCGCTCCTCGCGGTGCTCCGCCACCAACGACCGGGCGCGCGCCCACATCAGCATCTCGCCCGCCTGGCGGTCCGGCAGCTGCGGCGTGGTGAGCACGTCGCCGTGCGGGCCGAAGGCGAGCATGAGCTGCGGTCCCGACCGGCGCACGCCGTGCAGCTGCGCCCACGGCACGCGGTAGGTCCAGATGCCGGTGTAGAGCACGACGGCGTTGTGGTCCAGGCGCAGCATCGGCTGGAACCGCGTCACGGCCGACAGCACGCACTGCACGCCGATCAGGGCGAGCACGATGAGGTCCGGGTAGTACTTGAGCCCGATCAGCGCACCGGCGGCACCGAGCAGCAGCACCGCGCCCTCGGTCCGGCGGCGGTCCCCCGGCCACACCGCGTGCGGCAGGTCGACCGGTGTGCCCGCGGTGACCGGTTCGCCCGGCAGGTGTGCACTGTGGACGGTGTGACGCGGCCGGACGCGGCCTAGGGTGCTCGTCGCGACCACCTCGCCGTCGAGCACCAGCGCGACCTGGCCGCCGTGGTGCCACTCGCCCGCCACGAGGAACTCCACCGGGTCGAGCTGCACCGGCGGGTCCTCCTCGCCGCGCCAGACCCGGCCGAACTGCTCGGTGTCGTGGTAGAGCGGCTCCTCCAGGCCGAGGTCGGCGAGCGTGGTGACGGTGGCGACGTCGGAGTTGTTGTGCCGCAGCAGGATCCGGCGCGGTCCGATCGGGACGGCCTGCGCCCTGACCGCCTTCACCGGACCGCTCCACAGCGAACGGCGGCGGCGTTCCCGCGCGGCGAGCATGATCGCGAAGAACACCGCGGCACCGCCGAGCGTGAGCCACCACGTGACGTCCTCGGGCTCGTTCTCCATCCGCACCCACGTGCCGTCGGCGAGCACCGGCACCGAGTCGCCGACCCGGTAGGTCTCCGGCGCGAGCGGCTCGAACCCGGCGCGCTGCTCGTCCGGCAGCTCCACCCACACCTCGTAGGCGTCCTTGACCTCGACGACCTCGGCCTGCACCCGGCTGGCCCTCGCGACGTGCCGCTCGATCTCGCTGTTGGTGATGTCGTACTGCACGAACGTCAGGAACCCGAACAGGACGAGCAGCACGGCGACGATCCGCAGAACTCCTCGTGGCGGTGGCATGTCCGGCAGTGAAACGACCGTCGTGCCCGCCGCCTCGTGCTGGTCCGCACGCGACCTCGCGGTCCACGCCGCCACCACGGCGCACGCGGCGGCGTGCAGACCGAACGCGACGTTCGACACCGCGCTGCCGTCCAGGACGATGTCCAGCGCACCGAACAGCACGCCCATCGCGCAGCCCGTGAGCACCCGTCCGAACAGCAGCAGCAACGGCGTGGCCAGCAGCGGGACGACCGCGAGGGAGAACAGCGGGTCCGGCACGCAGGGCTGGGCGGTCGTGCACGGTGCGTCGTTCGCGCTCGCCGCGAAGTAGAAGGCGACGACCCATCCCCCGGCGAGCCCGACCTTGGTCACCCACCACGGAACCGCGGCCGCTCGCCAGCGCTGGAGGTCCACGGTCCGATCATGACACGTCCATTGCTCCGAACGGCGCGCTTCACCCCTATCGAAACGGGTATCCGCACCTCACCCGATACGGAGGTGGAGACACAATGCTCGCCATCATCGCCGCAGTCTCGTTCGGTCTGGCACTGATCCTGGACCTGGCGAAGGCCGGGCTCGGTGACGTCATCACCGGCAACACGCTGCTCCTGCTCGGCCTGCTCCTCCTCGCCCTGCACCTCGCCGGCGTGGGCACCGGCACGCGGTCGTTCAGCTTCCGCCGCCGTGCCCGCAGGTAACGACGTCGAGAGCCCCACCGAGCTGCCCAAGGCCGCTTGGTGGGGTGTTCTCAAGCGGACGGTCAAGGAGTTCAACGACGACAACCTGACCGACTGGGCGGCCGCTCTCACGTACTACGCGGTGCTCTCCCTGTTCCCCGGCATCATCGTGCTCACGTCCGTGCTCGCCCTGCTCGGCGACACGACGACGCAGGAGCTGATCAGGTACGTCGACGACGTCGCGCCCGGTGAGGCCGGCCAGCTGGTGAAGTCGTCGATCGAGGAACTGCAGAAGAGCCAGGACGCGGCCGGCCTGCTCGGCATCATCGGCCTGCTGACGGCCCTGTGGACGGCGTCCGGTTACCTCGGCGCGTTCATGCGCGCCTGCAACGCCGTGTACGACGTCGAGGAGGGCCGCCCGCTCTGGAAGACCATCCCGCTGCGGATCGGCCTGACGCTCGGCTCGGTCGTGCTGGTCTCCGTCACGCTCGGCGCGCTCGTGCTGACCGGCGGGGTCGCGGACGCGGTCGGCGACGCGATCGGGCTCGGCGACACCGTCGTCACCGTCTGGGACGTCGTGAAGTGGCCGGTCATCCTGCTGCTCGTGAGCCTCGCGTTCGCGGTGCTCTACTGGACCGCGCCGAACGTGCGGCAGCCGGGCTTCCGCTGGGTCACGCCGGGCAGCCTGCTCGCCATCGTGCTGTGGGCGCTCGCGACCGTCGGGTTCGCGGTCTACGTGGCGAACTTCGCGTCGTACAACAAGACCTACGGCTCGCTCGGTGGCGTGATCGTCTTCCTGGTGTGGCTGTGGATCTCGAACATCGCCGTGCTGCTCGGTGCCGAGTTCGACGCGGAGCTGGACCGCGGCAGGCGGATGGCCGAGGGCGAGCGCGAACCGTCACCCGAGCCGCGTGATCTCCCCGGGTAGGTCGGCCTCGACCGCCGTCCACACCCCGTCCGGACCGGCCTCGACGCGCTCGCTGGTGTCGCCGGGGACGAGCACCCACAGCTGGTCCCGCTCCGACAGCCACACGACGCCGATGCCGTCCGCGCGGGAGCTCGTGGCGTACTCGTAGGACTTGCGGAACACGTCCCCGCCGTTGCGGTCGGTCACCCGGACCTCGCTGGCGCTCTCGGCGTGCGCGACGAAGTTCCCGCTGGGCGAGCTCTTCGGCGCGCCGGGGCGGACGAACCGCTCCTCGGACTCGCTGCCGCAGCTCGTGAGGGTCAGCAGCAGGGCGACCAGCGCCGCCAGGGCCCTCATGGCCGGCCCCTGCGGAAATCGCCGCGCGTCATACCGCCCAAGGTAGCTAGCGTGATCGGCCGTGTGGGACGTTCTGGAAAGCTTTTACGACTCCGTGCCCCGACCGGGATCTCGCGTCGAGGAACACGGCGAGCTGGTGCTGTTCGTCCAGGCGGGCGACGGCTACCCCTTCTACGCGCGGCCCCGGTTCCCCGGCGGTCGGCCGGCGGTCGCCGACGTGGCGCGGGTCCGGGAACGGCAGCGCGAGCTGGGCGTGCCCGAGGCGTTCGAGTGGGTGCACGAGACGACGCCGGACCTGCACGACGTCGCGGTCGAGGCCGGTCTGGAGGTGCTCAGGGCGCCGTTGCTGGTGCTCGACCCCGCGGGGCTGCCGGAACCGCACCCGCACGTCCGCGTGCTCGGCACCCGGCCCGCCGAGGTCTCGGTGGTGGCCGAGCTCGCGTTCTCCTCGCCGGGCACCGCGCGGGGTGAGGCCGGTGCCGCGGAACGGGACGCGGCCCTCGCCGGGGCGGCCCCGGCGAGCACCCGGCACCGCCACGCCGTCGCCGACCTGCCCGGTGAGGGCGTTCTGGCGGTCGGCACCGCGCAACGGGCCGGCGACGTCGTGGAGATCGCGGGCATCGGCACGTTGCCGGCGGCCCGGCGGCGCGGCCTCGGTGGCGCGGTCACGGCCGCGCTGGCGCGCGACGCCCTGGACCGCGGCGCGGAGCTGGTGTTCCTGGCGGCGGGGAGCGCGGAGATCGCCCGCGTCTACGAACGCGTGGGGTTCCGCAGGGCGGGGACGGCCTGCATCGCGGCCCCACCGGCCTGATCCGGACATAATGCCTCGCACCGCGCCGGGAACGACTATCCTGCGCGCGTGATCAAGGATTTCGGGGCCGGGTTCGGACTGCTGCTGCGCGGGTTCAGGCTGGTGTTCAGCACGCCCAAGCGCGTGCTCGTCGGGGCGCTGCCCGCGGTGATCACCGTCGTGCTGATGATCACCGGCTGGGTGCTGCTGTTCACCCACATCGACACCATCGCCGACTGGCTCACCGGCTTCGCGGACTCGTGGAGCGAGACCGCGAAGAACGTGGCCCAGGTCGCGGTCGGGATCTCCGTGATCGCGGCGGTGCTCGGGCTCAGCGTGCTGCTGTTCACCGCGATCACGCTGATGATCGGCGGCCCGTTCTACGAGTACATCGCGGAAGAGGTCGAGGACGAGCTCGGCGGTGTGCCCGGCGCGGAGCAGGTCGGCTTCTGGCGCGGGTTCGCGGTCGGCCTGCGCGGCACGCTCCTGCTGGTCGGCACGTCGATCCTGTTCGCGATCCCGTTGTTCCTCTGCGGCTTCATCCCCGTCGTCGGCCAGACCGTCGTGCCGGTGCTGGGCGTGTGCATCAACGCCTACCTGCTCGGCATCGAGCTGACCGGCATCCCGTTCACCCGCCGCGGCCGGTCGTTCAAGCAGCGCAGGCAGATCCTCGCGACGCGCCGCTCGATGGTGCTCGGGTTCGCCGTGCCCGCCTACCTGCTGTGCCTCATCCCGCTGGCCGCGCTGGTCGTGATCCCGGCGGCGATGGCAGGCGGCACGGTGCTGGCGCACCGCCTGCTCACCGGGGACCGCGCTACCGCGTGAACGGCAGCCAGGCCTGCTGCGCCAAACCGTTGCGCGCGTTGACCTGCACGCCGCCCGCCGAGATCGACCACAGCTGGTCGCCGATCACGATGGTGCGCCGCTGACCGCCGCCGTAGTCCTGGTTCCGCGGTTCGTCGATCCTCCCCGCCTCCCGCAACTGGTCGCCGTCGACGCGCAGCACCAGTGACGACGCCTCGTAGCTCCTCCGGTAGCTCTGCACCGGGATGACGAGCGTGCCGTCCTGGGGCCAGTAGAGGAACGCGTGCGGGTCGAACTGGGCCTCGGAGCTCGAGTTCGGCAGGTGGTGCTGGGCGAGCCTGCGCGGTGCCGCCGGGTCGCTCACGTCGAACAGCGACACCTGCGTTCCGGTCGTGCGGCCCTGGTCCGTCGCCTCCTGGCCGACGCCGATCAGCCTGCCGTCGCCCGCGGGGTGCAGGTAGGCGGAGAACCCGGTGATCTTCAGCTCGCCGGTCACCTTCGGCTGCCGGGGATCGCTGAGGTCGAGCGTGTGGAGCGGGTCGGTCTGGCGGAACGTGACGACGTAGCCCGCGCGGCCGATGAACCGGACGCTGTAGATCCGCTCGCCCTTGCCCAGGCCGCCGACCTGACCGACCTTCGCGAGCGTGCCGCCCTCGCGCCGCAACGTCGTGACGAAGCTCTCCGACGGCTGCTGCGGCGGTGCGACGTCGGCCGGCATGCGCCGGCAGCACGGGGTGGCGGTGCCGGACGTCGTCGCCACGCGCAGGATTCCCTCGTGCTCGGACAGCGAGTACTGGTTCAGCAGCGAGCCGGCGACCTCGCCCGACGCGACGTGCTTCGGCGGTCCTGCCTGGCTGATGTCGAACTGGTGGATCGCCGTGGAGACCGGCCGCGCGACCGGTGGTCTGGCGGGCAGCTCGGGCAGCAGGCGGTGGTCGTCGGCGACGTAGAGGCTGCGGTCCGTGCCGTAGACGGTGTCGCCGTCGGCCATGATCGAGACGGGCTTGCCGGTGCCGAGCTGACCGGAGAGCTCGAACGTGAGCACGGTCAGCATGGACGTCGCCGAGTGCACGACGGGGTGGCTGATGTCCGCACAGCCGACCAGGGTTCCGCTGGACTTCACGCCGTTCTGGCTCAGCTCGTACCTCGGCAGCCACGACGAGATCGGCTCGTTCTGGAGGATCTCCCTGTTGCGGCGCAGGGAACCCGCCTCGTTCGTCGTCCGGTCCGGGTACACCCACGGGATGTCCGGCTGCGAGCGGACGACGACGCGGGCGGTGCCGCCGATCTGGCGGGCGTCGAGGTAGGAGCCCTCGGTCTTGAGGCTGCTGATCTCCTTGAGCCCCTTGAGGTCCACGAGCACCAGATCGGTGCCGGACCGGGGCGCGAACGACGGGCGGCCGGGCGGCGGCGCCGGTTCGGCGATCGGCACGGGACTGTCGGCGACCACGAGAGCGCGGTCGCCGGAGACCAGCAGCTGCGACGCGCGGCGCTCACCGAGGTCGACGGTTCCCGTGACGGTCCTGGACGCGACGTCGACGACGCGCAGCTTGCCGTCGGCGATGGAGAAGACGCGCTTCCCGTCCGTCTTCACGATGTCGGGCTCGTCGACGCCCTGCTCGTGCACGTTCGTCGTCGAGTGGCCCTGCTGCGGCTGGGGAGGAGTGGCGGGCATCGCGTCGGGCACGCTCCGCTGCGCGACCCCCGCGCTGGAGTCCGACGCCGAGCTCTCCATGGTGAACATGGTGGGGCCGCCCAGCCCGTAGGCGGTGACGTACGGGGCCATGGCGCGGCGCAGTTCGGTGACCGCGTTGTCGCACGAGTCGAACGCGACGAGGCGCACCGGTCCGGAGTCCGCGACGGGTGGTGGCGCGAGGGTGTCGTCCCTCACCGCGGAGCTCACGCACACTCCGGCGACGGCCAGTGCGGCGGCACCGGCCCACAGCTTCTTGCCCTTCATGGCTCCAGGACGGAAGCGGAGCCGGGAAGGGTTGCGCGCCTTCCCGGCTTTTCGCTCTTACAGCTGCGCCTGGATCTGCGCCGCGTAGGTGGCGACGCGGGAGTAGACGCCGGGGTAGCCGGCGCCGGCGCAGCCCTCGCCCCACGACGTGACGCCGATCAGCTTGCCGCCGGCCACCAGCGGGCCGCCGGAGTCGCCCTGGCAGGTGTCGGTGCCGCCCTGCGGGTAGCCGGCGCACACCATGTGCGTGGCGTTGAAGTCGCTGCCGTAGGAGCTGGAGCAGCTGGAGCTGCTCGTCAGCGGCACGGTCGCCTTGAGCAGGTAGCGCGACGCCGAACCGCCGGAGGACGTGGTGCCCCAGCCGAGGATCGTCGAGCTGGTGCCCGCGGTGTACAGCGCGCTGTCCGCCGAGGTGGCGAACGGCAACGGCGTCTGCGCCAGGTTGCGGTCGAGGGTGAGCACCGAGACGTCGTACCCGAGCGTCACGTCGCGGTAGCTCGGGTGGATCCAGATCCTCGTGACGCGGGCGACGGTGCCGGCGGTGGAGTTCTTGTCGTCCCGGCCGGCCACGACGCGGACCGCGGACGCGGAGTCGCCCTCGGTGCAGTGCGCCGCGGTGAGGACCTTGTTGGGCGCCACGAGCGTGCCGCCGCAGTACTGGAAGCCGCTGCTCGTGGCGAGGTAGACGACCCAGGGGTAGGTGGACGTGCTCGCACGCGTGCCGCCGACGATCTGGGTGCCGAACTCGCCGTCGGGCGCCGGAGCTGCTTCGGCCGCGCTGACGCAGGCCATGGACAGCGTCGCCGCCGCCAGTGCCGCACCGAGCAGTGACCGGAGGCGGTGCAGGGTTGCCGCCATGATCATCTCCTTCTTCTGTTGTGACCCGCCGGTGCAGGGCCGGTGGGCTATTACAGAAAGACATGAGTGCGTCGTGGGCGGGTAGGGCTGGTCCGCGTAGGCCATTCGGCCGTCCACCGGGGCGCGTGATTGGATCGACCGCGAACAACCCCGTTCCGAGAGGAAGTCTGTGATGGCCCCCACGAAGCCTGAGGTCGACCCGCACGACGGCCCGGCGCCCGCCGACCTGCTGATCGAGGACATCACCGTCGGCGACGGCCCGGAGGCCACGGCAGGGCAGTTCGTGTCCGTGCACTACGTCGGTGTCTCGCACTCGACCGGTGAGCAGTTCGACGCGTCCTGGGACCGCGGCGAGGCGTTCCAGTTCCCGCTCGGCGGCGGCCGCGTCATCCAGGGCTGGGACCGGGGCGTGCAGGGCATGAAGGTCGGTGGCCGCCGCAAGCTGGTCATCCCGCCGCACCTGGGCTACGGCGACCGCGGCGCCGGCGGCGTCATCAAGCCGGGCGAGACGCTGATCTTCGTCGTCGACCTGCTCGGCGTGAACTAGCACCCGCTTGACTCCACGGCGTTCCACTGGTTCGTTCGGTGGGACGCCGTTGGTCTGTCCGGACCATTTGCAGCAGGGGTGGAACGGGACGACCTCCGGCTGCGTCATCCTTTGAGTCCACCGCAGTTGGGGAGGAAACACCGGTGCCCGAGGACATCGCCGGGTCCGAGCAGATGCTCGCGAACTGGAACCAGGACATCCAGCAACGTGCCGCCCGCTACCAGGAGATGGCGACGCGCGTGCAGGGGATGACGATCTCCGAGCGGTCCTCGGACGGTTCCGTCGAGCTCACGATCGGGTCCAACGGGATCCTGCAGAACCTCGTGATCAACGAGTCCGCCGCCGGCAAGCGCATGTCCGAGGTCAGCGGCGAGATCATGAAGCTGCTGCAGCGCGCGCAGTCCCGGATCCCCGAGCTGCTCCAGGAGGCCATGGCCGAGACCATCGGCACGCAGGACGAGACCGCCAACGTGCTGTTCAGCGAGGCCAAGAAGAACTTCCCGGCCCCTCCCGCCGAGGAGTCGGCGCGCACGCCGTACGACCGCAACGAGATCAACTTCCGGGTGGAGGACGACGCTCCGCCGCCCGCCCGCCCGACGCCACCGCCTCCCCCGCGCCGCCGGCCGCCGTCCGATGACGACGACTTCGGCGGGGAGTCCGTGCTCTCCTGATCTTCCTGTCCGCTGCTCGAACTGAGGGGGTTCGATGACTTCCGGTGGTTTCAACGTCACCTCGGACGTGCTGGAAGCGCACGCCAAGGCCTTGGAGGGCCTGCACGGGCGTCTGCAGGGGGCAGTGGACGCGGCGAACACCGTGTCGATGCCGACTGACGCGTACGGGATCATCTGCCAGCCGTTCCGGATGCTGCTCGACCCCGTCGAGCAGTGGGGCATGAACGCGCTCAAGGGCGTCGCCGACGCGATGGACGCCACCTCGAAGAAGGTCACCGAGACCGCCAAGCACTACCAGGCGGTCGAGGACCAGA
Organism: Lentzea sp.; assembly: GCF_036380075.1. Lineage (NCBI taxonomy): Bacteria > Bacillati > Actinomycetota > Actinomycetes > Pseudonocardiales > Pseudonocardiaceae > Lentzea > Lentzea sp. Next base: position 21,719 of record NZ_DASVFL010000244.1, read on the forward strand.
TCGCCACCGCGCTGAAGGGCTTCTGATGTCCTCACCGAACCCGTTGGTGGCGCAGGCGCCCGCGGAGCCGTCCGGTTTCTTCAACGCCGGCACGGGCGACAACGGCTGGGCGACCGGTTTCTCCATCGCCGACTCCGCGGTCGACGCCTACAAGGGCATCTCCGAGGGCAGCTGGATCGAGGGCGGCCTCGGCGTCGTCGGCCTGGTGGCCGACGCGGCGTCGATGGCGATCGACCCGTTCGGCACGCTGCTCTCGTCGGCGGCGTCGTTCCTGATGGAGCACATGCAGCCGTTGAAGGACGCGCTGGACTGGCTGGCGGGCGACCCGCCGGTGATCCAGTCGTACTCCACGACGTGGGGCAACGTCTCCGCGGAGCTGGGCAAGATCACCGCGGACTACAAGGCCGCGGTCGACGCGACCGCGTCGTGGACCGGTGCCGCGGGCGACGCCTACCGCAAGTCCGCGGGTGAGCAGCTGGACGCGTTGTCCGGCGCGGCCTCCACCGCCGGCTCGGTCGGCACCGTGGTCGGCGTGATGGGCATGGTCGTGGGGTTCGTGCGCGAGATGGTGCGCGACCTGATCGCGGACCTGGTCGCGAAGCTGATCACCTGGGTGCTCGAGGCGGTGTTCACGCTCGGGTTCGGCACGCCGGTGATCGTGGCGCAGGCCGTGACCGCGATCTCCAAGTGGGCCACCCGCATCGGTGAGCTGATCCAGAAGCTCATCAAGACCATCAAGAAGGTCTCGCCGCTGCTGGGCCGCCTGGTCGAGATCTTCACGAAGATCATGAAGGTCGTCGGCAAGCTGGTCGGCAAGGTGACCGGTCTCGACGTCATCTCCACGAAGTCCATCAAGCCCGGCGGGTTCTTCCACCGGCCCGACGCCGCGGACCTCACGCCCTCCGGCAGCCACGGCGCGCCTTCGTCGACGCGTTCGCCGGACAGCTCGCCGTCGTCACCGTCCTCTCCGGACAGTTCGCCGTCCTCGCCTTCGTCCTCTCCGGACAGTTCGCCTTCCTCGCCGTCCTCCTCTTCACCGTCTTCCTCTTCGCCCTCGACCTCGCCTTCGTCGACGCCGGACGCGCCCTCCCGCGCCCCGGACTCGTCCTCGTCGCCGTCGTCGACGCCTTCCTCGGCCCGCACGCCGGACAGCTCCGCCCCGGACGCGCCGTCGCGTGCCCCGGACAGCTCGTCCCCGGACGCCCCGTCGCGGGCTCCCGACAACGGCTCGGCCCCGTCGCCGTCCTCGGCGCGCACGCCGGACAGCTCGCCGTCGGCCGCGCCGTCCGCCCCGCACACGGCGTCCTCCCCGTCGGCCCCCTCCGCTCCGGACGCCCCGGCGCCGCGCAGCACGGGCCAGACGGTGCAGTCGTCGGTGGCGCCCCCGGAGGCCCCGGTCCGCCCGGACGCCCCGCACGCCCCGTCGCGCACTCCCGACAGCTCCCCGTCGACCACGCCGTCCCAGGCGGCCCCGATGGGCGGCGGCACCCCGAACGCCGGAGGCAACGCGCCGTCCTCCCCCGCCGCGGGCCGGCCCTCGACCGGTGGCCAGGGCTGGACCGGCACGCCGGGCAGCCGGGGCGACCTGGGTTCGAGCGCACCCGCGCCGCGGTCCCCCGACCTGTCGACGTCGGCGTCCCGCGCCGACGCCCCGGCCCGTCCGTCCTCGATGCCGGCCGCCCCCTCGGCGCCGTCGGCTCCTTCGAGCGGGCTGCCTTCGGGCGGCGCCCCCTCGGGTGGCATGCCGCACAGCCCGTCCGGTGGCGCCCCGTCCGGTGGCGTCCCGCACAGCCCGTCGGCCACCAGCCCGTCGGCGAGCGCTCCGCACACCACGAGCCCCTCGGCCGGCGCCCCGAACGCGGGCCGTCCGGACGCGACTCCCCCGAGCCGTGCCACCGCACCCTCGGGAGCCGCGCCGCACGCCCCGTCGTCCCCGGCCATGCCGCCAGCGGGTCCGTCGCACGCCCCGTCGGCGGGAGCTCCGCACTCCCCGTCGGCAGGCGGGCCGAACGCTCCCCGCGGCGACGCCCCGATGCGTCCGCAGTCGTCGGCACCGACGGCCCCGAACGCGCCGCACGGTCCCGGCACGCCCTCCGCGCGCCCGGACGCCCCGCAGGGCCGCCCCAACGGTCCCTTCGGTGGCCCGAACACGCCTCACGGCGGCCCCTCGGCCCGTCCCGACGCACCGCACGGCGGTCCGAACGCCCCGTCGCGACCTGACGCACCTTCGCGGCCGAACGATCCGCAGGGCGGCCCCGGCGCCCCGCACAACGGCACGACCGCGCCGTCGTCGCGCCCGGACGCCCCGAACGCACCGCACAGCCCCAACACGCCGCACGGTCCCCACGGGCCCTCGCGCCCCGACGGTCCGTTCGGCGGCCCGAACTCCCGCCCGGACGGTCCCTTCGGCGGACCGAACCCGTCCCACGGCGGCCGTCCCGACGGACCTCACGGCGGCCCCGGATCGCCCTCGCGCCCCGACGCGCCGCACCGCCCCGACGGCAGCGGCCCCGGCAACCGTCCGGACAGCACCCGTCCGGACGGCTCGCGTCCCGACGGCACCCGCCCGGACGGGTCGAGGCCAGGCAGCTCACGCCCCGACAGCACCCACCCCGACAGCAGGCGTCCGGACGGCTCCCGTCCCGATGGCAGCCGCCCTGATGGCTCACGTCCTGACGGCACCAGGCCCGACGGCAACCGTCCCCACACCCCGGACGGCGCCCGCTCCCGCGGCACCGACACGGCCGACGCGCCGCACCGCGCCCCCGACGCCACCCACCCGGAGGCCGCGACCCCGCACCGCCCGGACGCGGGGGTCCCGCACCAGCCCTCGAGCCCGGACGCGCCGCACAGCCCCGACGCCCCGCACCACGGCCCGGACGCCGACCGCCCGCACGACTCGACCCCGGACCGTCCGCACGACCCGGACCACCCCCACGACGGCGACGCCGACGCGCCCCACAGCCACGACGGCCCGCCCGCCGACCGGCCGAGCCCGGAAGAGGCGCACGCCCGGCACGCCGAGTCCACGCCCGCCGGCATCTCCCACCACGGTGGCGACGGCGACATGGGCGACCTGCCCCACCGCGTGCCGAACGACCCGAACTTCTTCACGGCCGACGTGCACATCACTCCTGACGGCCACGCGCGCATCGGGGGCCACGACTACACGCCCGCCGAGTACGCGGACATGCTGCGGCGCGGCGGCTACGACGGCAGCCGTCCCGTTCGCCTGATCGGGTGCGACGCCGGCAGCAACGACTTCGCCCAGCAGCTGTCCCGGCACCTCGACGCCCCCGTCGTGGCACCGACCAGGCCCGCCTGGACCGACAGCCACGGCCGGGTCTTCTCCAGCGACGCCGACATCCGTCCCGACGGCACCCGCGAACCGCGGATCCCCCCGAACGGCGAGTGGGAGACCCACCACCCGGACGGCTCGCGCACGAGTGCCAGCGACGACGGCTTCGCGCCCGGCTCGCACGAGCACGACTCGGACCTCGACCCGGCCGACGCACGGGACCGCGCCGCGGCCAACCAGCCGGCCTACGACCCGCCGCCGAACCGCGACCGGATCGACGAGCAGGCCACGGACTTCGACGAGCGGTTCGTCGACTACGACCGGCCCGGCCACGGCGACCCGAACAACTCCCACTACGACCGTCCGGCGAACCCGCCGGACGACCTGGGCTCGCCGCGCGACGTCGACGCGCCGCCGCGCGACCGCGTCCGCGACGCCCCCGGCCCGCCGCGCGCGGTCGAGGACGTGCCCACGGTCCCGGAGCCGCTGCGCGGCCACACGACGCCGCCGGACCACACCAGCCTGCCGCCGAACACCCAGTTCAACGTCAGCAACCCGAACGGCACGCGCACGACGTTCTTCACCGACGCCGACGGCAACGTGAAGTGGGTGGAGGCGACGTCGGGCTCGAAGTCCGGTGCCGCGGACGGCGTGCACGGCTTCAACCCGGACCTCGACTACCCGCTGATGGGCGACGTGCAGTACCGCGTCAACGACCAGTGGGACTTCCACACCAACGAGCACGGCCAGACCGACTCCGTGTCCGGCACGCCGAACTACGGCAGGTCCGACAGCAACCTCCGCGACGACTCGGGCGACTACAGCGCCCAGGGCCGCGCCGGTGGTGAGGGCAGGGCCGCCTACGACGGCACGCCGTACCAGGACGTGAAGTGGGCCGGTGGGCACATCGTCGCGAACGAGGCGGGTGGCCCCGGCGAGTACATCAACATGTTCGGCCAGATGAACGCGTCGAACTCGGGCCACAACAGGGACGGGTTCAGCAACGCGGCGTCGTGGCGCGCCGAGGAGTCGCGCCTGGCCGAGTTCGCCCGCCAGCCCAACCAGGCGATCGCCGACTACCAGGTGCGGATGACCCGTCGGGAGGACGGTCTGCCCGAGACCGTCACCATGCGGTACACCGAGGTCGTCTACAACGCCGACGGTACGGTCAAGTCGGCTGATGTTCGCCAGGTGACCTTCAAGAACGTTCCGGAGAACGCGAACTATGCGCCCAACACTCCCTACGCCCGACGCTGAACGGCTGCTCGGAGAGCTCCTGGAGATCCTGGAGCTCTCCGCACCGCTGCAGTGGGAGAGCGTCCGCTTCTCCGTGCTGTCGACGGTGCTGACCGACTCGTCGACCACGTCCGCGGTGAAGAAGGACGGCACGCGCAGGTCCTACGCGCTGCCCGAGGTCTTCTCGACGAAGCTCGACGAGTTCCGCGGCGCCTGTTACGAGCCGGGGCGGGGTACCTGGTTCTCCGCGACCATCGCGCTCGAGGACGGCGCGGAGCCGCAGGTCGACCTGAACTACGACGAGAAGCCGCAGTGGCCGGCCTGGCCGCACCCCTACTCGTACGTGCGCGACCTGGAGTTCTTCCCGCGCGACGACGAGCACGTCCCTGACTGGTTGCGCGAGCAGGTCGAGCTCGCCGCCGCCGAGGCGGGAACCGCCGGTCCGCCGGACGGACGATAGGGTCGCAAGACCGACTCGGAGGAGGACCGCACCGCGATGACCGGATGGCCGACGCTCGACCCCGCCGGGCAGAAGGAAGTACTCGACCGGCTCACGCTGATGCTGCTCGAGGCCCTGCCGCAGGACTGGGAGCGGCTGCAGATCGAGTACCGCGTGGTCGGCAGGCACAGCGACGGCCGCGTGGGTCTCGTCCGCGGCGACGGGATCATGCGCGACTGGGACCCGCCGCTCGAGACGTGGCACCGCTTCCAGGACCTCCGCGGCGGCATGTACGCCGAGGGCGAGGGCACCTGGTTCGGCGCCCAGTACAAGCTCGAGAAGCCGGACAGGTACGCGATCAAGTTCAACTGGGACCGCAAGCCGGAGTTCTCCGGCGGGATCGGCCCCGACCAGTACGAGATCGAGCAGGAGCGGTTCCCGCGCGTCGAGTCGCACCAGCCCGACTGGTACCGCGAAGGACTCGCCCAAGGCGCCTCGTGACCGGTGCGCGCGCCGGTGATTCCACTCTGAGCAGCACTCTCGCACCCTTCGACGCGACCGCCCCGCGCGTGCGGCGGCCGCCCGATAAGATCAGCGGGGTTTCACGGGGAGAGGGGCGAGGACCATCATGAGCCAGCCGGCGACACCGCTGAGCGAGCAGGACCAGCAGCTGTTGGTGCGGCAGATCGGCCGTGCCATGCTGCCGGCCGTACCGCAGGGCTGGCAGCGCATCCGGGCCGAGTACCGCGCGGCGGGCAGGCACATCGAGGTCGACCTGGCCTTCGCCGGGCCCGACGGCCAGCTGCGGCCCGTGCGTCCGCCGATGGACGTGGTGCAGATGTTCGGCCAGCTGCGCGCGGGCATGTACCACCCGGAACGCGGCACGTGGCTGAACGCGCTGTACGAGATCGAGGCGCCCGCGGCGTTCACGGTCGACTTCAACGCCGAGGACGAGCCGCGCTGGCGCAACGCGCCGCCACCCATCGGTTTCCGCGACGAGCTGCAGACGTTCCCGCGTCCGGACGGCCTGATCCCGGACTGGTGGCGTCAGCGCGTCGGCCTGCCGCCGCTGCCCGCGCCGGAGCCGCAGCAGCCGCCACAGCAGCAGGAGTACCAGGTTCCGCCGCAGAGCCCCGACCAGCCGCAGCAGCAGGGCGAGCTGCGGACGGCGCGCGTCTACGACGGCAAGAACGACGACGGCCGCATCGTGGTCAACCGCCAGCCGGTCGACCCGCAGCTGGTCGAGAACCTGCTCACCTACCTCGAGTCGGCACCGGTGGTGCTCGCCGCGCGCAGCTACGACCTCGACGAGTTCTCGCAGAACGGCGAGCAGGACGTGCCGCTCAACTTCCGCACGGACGGCACGTGGATCTGGGCCGGCGCGGTGCCGCACTACCTGCGCAAGTACGGCCTGCCGCCGGAGCCCGAGCTGGTGGCGCACGCCGTGGCGCGCGGCTTCCAGGTCGCGGAGGTCACGGAGCAGACGCAGGACCGCGCGGTCGCGCTGATCACCGGTCAGAACTAGTCGTCCAGGGTTCGCAGGTACGCCTCTCCTCTCGGGGAGAGGCGGTACCCGACCCGCAGCGACTCGGTCAGCCCCTTCGCCTTGAGCGTGCGGACGTCCGCCTTGAACGGCAGCTTCTCGCGTCCCGCCATCTCGGCGAGGTCGGCCGCCCGCACGCCGGGGTGCGCGGCGATCAGCCGCAGCAGCGCCACCGCCGGCTCCGCGAGCACCAGTCCGTCCACTTCGGACGACGACCGCAGCTCGATCCGCGGGTCCTCGCCGACGAAACGCAGGCTGATGCGGTAAAGCGCGCCCTCGCGTCCATCCACAGTGGACTTCAGGGCCTTCACCGTGGGGAACCCCGCCGCCACCGCCTCGGCACGGCTCACCCGCGCCACGACGTCCACCGCGTCGATCTCCAGGACGCCCTGCGACGTCCGCAACGTCCCGCCCACCCGCACCGTCGGCCGCTTCCACCGCCGGAACTGGAGCGTGACCTCGCCGGACCGGATGCGGTCCCAGTCAGCCAGTCGGATCAGCACCGGAAGAGGGTCTCAGGTTGCCGGGCCCGGCAACAGCCGAGACGATCCACCGCATGCGACGGTGGTGGCTCTTCACGGTGCGCGGGGTGTTCGCGGTCCTGTTCGGGGTGGCCGCCCTGGTCTGGCCCGGCCTCACCCTGCTCGCCCTGATCATCCTGTGGGGCGCCTACGTGTTCTTCGACGGCGCGATGATGCTGTACCTGACGATCACCCACGAGGAGTGGCCCGCCCGCTGGGCGCTCGGCCTCATCGGTGCGCTGGGTCTGGTCACGGGCTTGGTCGCGTTGTTCTGGCCGGGTATCACGGCCACGGCGTTGCTGCTGCTCATCGCGGTCTGGGCGCTCGTCACCGGCGTGCTGCAGATCGTCGACGCCGTCCGCCTGAGCAAGGTGATGACGAACGAGTGGTTCTACGTCGTCACGGGCGCGCTGACCGCGTTGCTCGGCGTCGTCCTGGTCGTGAACCCGGCCGCGGGGGCGCTGGCGTTCGTGATCACCATCGGTGTGTTCGCGATCCTGTGGGGTGTGGTGCTGGTGCTGTTCAGCCTGCGGCTGAGGCGGCTCGCCGGCGGTCCCGCACGACCCGCACACCGAGCGTGACCAGCACGGCGATCCCGACGAACACGTAGAGGTTGCCGATCACCTGCTGCCACCAGGACCAGTCGCGCTCGACGTCGTTGTCGCGCGGGAACAGCCAGTGCGGCCCGACCGCGAACACCGCCACGATCGCCCACGCCGCCCACTGACGGCGCAACTCGGGCCGTGCGAGCAACACGAGCGCAGGAGCGATCCACACCCAGTGGTGGCCCCACGACACGGGCGAGATCAGCAGGCCGCCGATCGCCACGACGAAGAACGCCTCCACGTCACCGAGACGCGACGCCAGCCACCACACCGTCGCCACGACCAGTAGCGACACCACGAGCCACACGGCGACCTGGGCGCCGTTCTCCAGCCCGAAGCGCGCCAGCGTGCCACGCACCGCCTGGTTCGACGCGTAGGTCAGCCGTCCGACACGGCCCGGGTCGAGCAGCGCATGCGTCCAGTACTCCTTCGCATCGCCGAACGCGACGACGAAGCCCATCAGGCCGAAGAAGAAGAACGAGCCGATGGACACCAGAACGGGCTTCCACTGCCGTCGTGCCACGAAGTACAACGCGAAGAACGCCGGCGTCAGCTTGATGGCCGCCGCAAGGCCGATGAGCGCCCCTCGCGGCCACCAGCGCGTGCGTTCGAGCAGGCAGTCGGCCATCACGAGCAGGCCCAGCAACAGGTTGACCTGCCCGAACCACAGCGTCTCGCGCAGCGGGTCGAAGATCGACGACACCGCGGCCGCGCCCAGTCCCCACTTGACCGCCTCCGGCCCCCACCCGACCACGCGCCGCGCCGCGATCAGGCACAGCCCGGTGAGCATCGCAAGGTTCGCCGCCGCCACCACGAAGATCGCGACGCCCAGCGGCACGACCGCCAGCAGCGCGAACAGCACGGCGGCGATCGGCGGGTACGTGAACGGCAGGTCAGGACCGCCGAGCGGCTTCGCGAACCCCTCGACGTAGAGGGGGAGGTCCTTCAGGAACGCCGCACCGCCGTTGCGGTAGACGCGCAGGTCGAGCGACCACCCCGGCGGGCGGATCATGACGTAGGCGAGGGTGGCGACCATGACGGCGCCCCACGCCACCACGACCCGCTTGGCGGAGCGGTCCAGCTGCATCGGGCGATGGTATCGGTGTGCCGGTTGAGGCCCACGTCACCGTTCGCGACCGGGAAATCTCACGTAGCGTCGCCAGGTGGCCGCGCACAGTGGAACCTTCGTACACAACCCGTTCGTCGGGCGCACAAATGCGCACGCACGGGATACTCTGTGCGCATGAGTCCCGCACTGGAGACGGTGCTGGCCAAGGCCGGCCTGCAGGTGAGCCCCGACGAGTTCCTCGACCTCGTGACCGACGCGGCACGGAGGCTGGCTCCTCCACACCCGGAACCGGCCACGTACTTCACGCCGGACCAGCAGGTGGCGCTGAGCGACGTCGGCCTGGACCTGTCCCCCGCGCGTCCCGGCGACTCCCGCCCCCGCACCCGCACGGTCGTGGCCCACGCCGTGCTGCGCGACTCGGCGCTGACCGTGAACGAGGCCGCCCGCCAGCTCCAGGTCGACACGAGCCGCATCCGCCACCGCCTGGGCGTGGGCAGGCTCGTCGGCTGGAAGGACAGGGGCAGCTGGCGGCTGCCCGCGTGGCAGTTCGCGGGCACCGGCGTGCTCCCCGGCCTCGAGACCGTGCTGGCCGCGCTCCCGGCGGACCAGCCGGCACTGGTCGTGGCCGCCTTCATGACGAAGCTCCAGGAGGACCTGCTGGTCGACGGCAAGCCCGCCACCCCCCGCGAGTGGCTCCTCGCCGGAGGAGACCCGCGCCGCGTGGCCGACCTCGCCTCCGTGCTCGGCACACCTGCCTGAGCGTTCCCGAACACCCGACAGGACCCGAATGTCACGGCTTCCACAGCCGCCTGCCCCTGCCGTGCTCCAAGCACAGCTGCGCCGCACAGAAGACGTGGTGGCGGTGCACCGCGCGACCCGCCTGGTGCGCGTCTTCACGGCCAAGGGCTCCCACCCCCAGCGCTGGAACACGTTCCGCTACACGGGCCCGCTCCCCCACGCCCGCTTCGACGCCCAGCAACCGGCCGACGACGGTTCGCCGGTGCAGGACCACGAGAACGGCGTGCTGTACTTCGGCCTGTCCGTGCGCACGTCGATCGCCGAGGTCTTCCAGGCGACGTCGATCGTGGACCGCCGCACCCGCTCACCTTTTCTGGTGGTCCTGCGGCCGCGTCGCACTCTGCGGCTGCTGGACCTCGGCGGGTTGTGGCCCACCCGCGTCGGCGCGTCGCAGGAGATCTCGACCGGGCCGAAGCTGGTGACGCAGGCCTGGTCCCGCGCCATCCGGGCGGCTTATCCGGAGCTGGACGGGCTCTGGTACCGGTCGTCGATGGACTCCGGCGACCCGGCGATCTGCCTGTGGGACCCGCCCGGTGCCTCGGGGTTGCCGGCGGCACCGGACGTGTTGCTGCCGTTGGACCATCCGGGGCTGGATCTGCCTTTGGCGCGCGTGTGCGAGGAGCTGAACTACACACTGCTCGGGTGAGCACGCACAACGAGATCAGCGGTTCGGTGCAAGGCGACGCGTGGCAGATCGGCACCCTCAACCAGCACGTCGAACAGCCGAGGAGCAGTCCGTCGTCGATCGCGTTCTACTACCCGTACATCCACATCCGCGACGACACGTGGCTGAAGTACGCGGCGATGTACTGGCCGAAGATCACCCGCCTGGTCCCGGCGGGGTACGACACGACCGACTCCGCTGCGGCACGGGACTTCGCTCGCGCCGGCGTCCTCACCACCCTGCCACCGGGGCTGGCGATGTCCGGAAGCCGTGAGCGGTTCTTCCACCTGGTCGCCTCCAGCGCGGACGAGCTCAGGGCGCGGTTCGGCATCACCCGGCGCGAGGGATGGCTGCTCCGTGCCGGTGGCGGCACCTCAGCCGGTCCAGGAGCGGACCCGCGACTCACCTACCTGCACTTCTCCAAGCTGCCCTGGCACGAGACGGGACCGATCGTCGAAAGCGGCCTGGGGGAGGTCCACCACGGCCCCGACGGCAGGTGGCTCGGCATGCACCCGCGACTCGCCGCCGCCTACATGTGCCTGCTGGCCGGTGACCTCGCACGGGCCGAGTCCCTGCACCCGATCACCGACGAAGACCTGCCCCACCGCGCTCTGCTGGAGAGGGACGCCGACCGCGTCGTCGAGTTGCTGCTCGGGGTGCCGTCGCGCGCGCCGAGCCAGGACCCCACCCAGTCGTTCGTCACCGCCGCCGTGGACACCGTCGTACCAGCGGGACTGGCCGACGTGCCCGCCGAGAAGATCCTCGAGCTGCGGGAGACGTTCCCGAAGGACTTCCACCGCTTCCGCGCCCACGTCGGCGACCGGTTCACCGAACTGAAAGCCGACGCGACCGCCGACCTCCACATCGGTGTCGCCGTGGACGAGCTCGTGCGGGCCGAGCTCGCCGAGCTGGAGGACAAGATCCGTTCGGTCAGGCTGGTCCCGCGCCGCGTCCAGGTGTGGCTGAAGGCGGACGCGGTGCGGGAGTCACCTGCGGGCTGGCTGTTCCGGACGGGTCAGGCCTTGAGGTAGCGGTCCCACCACTCCAGCACCGCGTCGAACCGCTGCTTGCGGTGGCGCGGCTGCCCGGACCGGGTGAGCTCGTGCCCCTCGCCCGGGAAGATCAGCATCTCCGTCTCGACGCCGCGCCGCTTCAGCGCCACGAACATGCGCTGCGCCTGCTCGAGCGGGCAGCGCCAGTCGTGCTCGGAGTGCACGACGGCGAACGGCAGGTTGATCTTCTCGGCGTAGGTAAGCGGCGACATCGCCCGCTGCGCCTCGGGGTCGGGGCCGCAGTAGGCGTCGGCGAAGAAGTAGCCGATGTCCGACGAGCCGCCGAACGAGTCCCAGGCGTTGACGGCGCGCTCGGACCAGGCCGCCTTGAAGCGTTCGCCGTGGTGCGCGGACAGCCACGACGTCATGAAGCCGCCGTAGGAGCCGCCCATCACGCCGACCCGGTCGGAGTCGAGGTCCTCGCGGGCCAGTGCGGCGTCCAGCAGCGACAGCACGTCGTCGACGTCCACGGTGCCGAACTTGCCGATCACCGCCTGGCCGTGCGCCTGGCCGTAGCCCGCCGAGCCGCGCGGGTTCGGGAGCACGACGGCGTAGCCGGCGGTGGCGTAGACCTGGGCCTCGTCGAAGAAGCCCCAGCTGTGGTACATGAACGGGCCGCCGTGCACCGCCAGCACGACCGGGTGCGGGCCGTCGCCCTCGGGCAGCACCAGCCAGCCGTGGACGGGGTAGCCGTCGGAGGCCTCGCCGGTGAGCTCGACGACGCGACGGGCCTGCACCGACGAGAACGACGTGCGCACACCGGTTCCGACGAACTCGACCTGGCCGGGTGAGTCCGGAGTGGACACGACGGCGACCACAGTGGACCCGTCGGTCGCGAAGGAGCGGACGATCGACGACTCGCCTGCGAGCACCTCGCCGGGACCGCCGTCGAACGGGATGCGGCGCAGCTCCAGCGCGCCGCGGTTGCGCACGACCAGCAGCACGCCGGAGGCGTCGGCGACGGGCTGGCCGGAGAGCCGTTCCACGTCCACGGTCTCGACGTCGGTCAGGCGGGTGGCGCCGGAGCCGTCCGGCGCCGACTTCCACAGGCCCAGGTTGCGCGCCACGCCGTCGATGCCGGTGAACTCCGTGCCCAGCCAGAACAACGACCCGTCGGCCACGAACGGCATCGCGACCTCGCCGGCACCGGTCACGAGCAACGACGGCGACCCACCGGAGGCGGGCACGGTGTACAGGTCGGAGTGCAGCGTCTCGACGGTGCCGAGGTCGCGCGGCGCCACGACCACCAGCGTCGAGTCGTCGAGCCACGCGGGGTCGGAGACGTCGAACGAGCCGTCGGTCACCTCGGTGACGGCGCCGTCGAGGTCGACGACGTGCACGCGCGGCCGGCGGTCGGCGAGGAAGCCGACGTCGTCGACGCGGTAGTCGAGGCGCGTGATGCGGCGCGGGGCCTCGGACTCGGGTCCGTCGTCGGTCGTGCCGTAGCGGCCCTGCTCGGGCACGCGGGCCACGAACGCGATCCGCGACGAGTCGGGCGACCACACCGGCGCACCGGCACCCAGCGGCAGGTCGGTCAGCTTCCGGGGCTCGCCGCCGTCCACGGGAACGACGTGGATCTGCGGCTTGGACTTTCCGGCGACGCGCAAGAACGCGACCAGTTTGCCGTCCGGAGAAATGCGCTGTGCATTGTCACGATCACCGTGTGTCCACGGTGTGGTCGTTCCGTCCGGGAACACCCGGTGCAGACCGCCCCGGTAGGTGTTCTTGTCGAGGTCGGGTGTCGTGATGCTGACCAGCACCAAGTCCCCGGACACGGCCACGGTGCCGGGCGTGGTGAGCAGCTGCAGGTCTTCAGGGCGCACGGCGTGGACGCTAACAGAACTTGTTAGCAAAGCTCAGAGTTGTTTGTTGACCGATCACAAAAATTGACTCGCGGCTTAGATTTCCGCGTATGACGCGCATCGTGTTCTCTGGGGGCAGGGTCTTCACCGGCTCGACGACGGAGCCCGGCGACGTGGTGGTCGAGGGCGACCGCATCGTCGACGTGGGCACCGGACTCGACGGCGACACGGCGGTCGACGCGACCGGCCACACGATCCTGCCGGGACTGTTCGACTGCCACGTGCACTTCATGTTCAGCGGCGCCGACCTGGTGCGGTCGCTGACCACGCCGTTCTCGCTGCCGTTCTACGAGGCCATCGGGAACATGAGGGCGACACTCCAGTGCGGCATCACCACGGTCCGCGACGCGCTCGGCGCCGACCTCGGTGTCGCGGAGGCCGTGCGACGCGGCCTGGTCCAGGGTCCGCGCATGCAGATCGCGGTCAACATGGTCTCGCAGACCGGCGGCCACAACGACGACTGGATGCAGTGCGGCGCGCACATCTCCCCGCCGCTGCACCCCGGCCTCCCGAACACCGTCGCCGACGGCCCCGAGGAGCTCCGCAAGGTCATCCGCACGCTGGTCCGCCACGGCGCCGACATCATCAAGATCGCGTCGAGCGGCGGCGTGATGTCGCCGCGCAGCAACCCGCGGCACGCGCACTTCCGCGACGAGGAGATCGCGATGATCGTGCAGGAGGCCAACGCCGCGGGCATCGCGGTCATGTCGCACGCAATGAGCGGCGACGGCATCCTCACGGCCGTGCGCAACGGGGTGCGCTCCATCGAGCACGGCGTCTTCCTCACCGACGAGGGAGTCGAGGAGATGCTCAAGAACGGCACGTGGCTCGTGCCGACGCTGATGGCCCCGCGCATGGTCCTCGACCAGGCCGCGGCGGGAGCGGCGATCTCCGACGTCGTGCTGGAGAAGGCGAAGACCGTCGTCGCGCAGCACTTCCAGTCGTTCCAGAAGGCCCACCAGGCCGGGGTGAGGATCGCGATGGGCACCGACTCCGGCGTCGGCCCGCACGGCGACAACCTGACCGAGCTCACGCTGATGACCGAGTACGGCATGTCCCCCGCCGAGGCGATCCACGCGACCACCACGTCCGCCGCTCAGCTCATGCGCCTCGGCGACGACCTCGGCGAGCTCGCGCCGGGCAAGCTCGCCGACCTCGTGCTCGTGGAGGGCGACGCCGAGCAGCACGTCAAGGCCGGAACGCTCAAGCAGGCGGTCCGCGCCGTCTACCAGAACGGCGTTCCCGTCCTCTGAAACGAGAAGTGGCCCGCGTCGACGGACACGGGCCACTTCGCGGGACAGTCCTAGTGGTGCGCGTCCGCACCGATGTGCTTCGCGGCCTCCGGGTGGCGCTTCACCTTCAGCAGGCTGGCGACGGTGGTGATCGCCAGGACGCCGACGATCACCGACAGCGAGACCTCGATGCCGATGGTCGGCACGTGGTACGGCTCGCCGCCGTTGAGGAACGGCAGGTTGTTGGTGTGCAGGGCTTCCAGGATCAGCTTGACGCCGATGAAGCCGAGGATCACCGCCAGGCCGATCGAGAGGTAGACCAGCTTCTCCAGCAGGCCGCCGAGCAGGAAGTACAGCTGGCGCAGGCCCATCAGCGCGAACGCGTTGGCCGTGAACACCAGGAACGGCTCCTTGGTGAGGCCGAAGATCGCGGGGATCGAGTCGAGCGCGAAGAGCAGGTCGGTGGAGCCGATCGCGACCATCACGATGAACATCGGGGTCACGTAGCGCTTGCCGTCGATCTTGATGAACGACTTGGCTTCGTGGAAGTCGTCGGTCACCGGGAAAACCTTGCGCACCATGCGGAGCATCAGGTTCTCCTTGTACTCCTCCTCCTCGTCGTGGTTCTCCCGCGCCAGCTGCCAGCCGGTGTAGATGAGGAACGCGCCGAAGATGAAGAAGACCCAGCTGAACTGGCTGATGAGCGCCGCGCCCGCCGCGATGAAGATGCCGCGCATCACGAGCGCGATCAGGATGCCGATCAGCAGCACCTTGTGCTGGTGGATCGCGGGCACCTTGAACGTCGTCATGATGATCAAGAAGATGAACAGGTTGTCGACGCTCAGCGAGTACTCGGTGATGTACCCGGCGAAGAACTCCGTGGCGTACTGCCCGCCGGAGAAGTACCAGAGACCGAGACCGAAGAGAGCGGCCACCGCGACGTAGAAGACCACCCAGCGCGCGGCTTCACCGATCGTCACCTCATGGGGCTTTCGATCGACGATCACGAGGTCCACAGCGAGCAGAACGAGCAGACCACCGATCGTCGCGATCCACAACCATGCGGGGACGTTCACAACCCAACCTCCGGAGTTCTCAGCGCACGCCAAATGAACCCGGAGGTCTCCTCCGCCGCCGAGATGATCTCTCGAACGACCGACGGCACCGGGAGCTCCACGCCGAGCTCCGTACTGACGACACCGCCGCTTAGGGAGTACTCCCCTCCATGCTGCGTGGATGATTGTGCTCCACCATGCCCGGTTTGCGCCACACGGGGTGATCAGACGCACGCAACCAGGGATTACGGGAATAAGAACGGCTGTCGTCAGGAGCCGGACCCGCTCGACCTGAAGCACGGCTGAAGATCGATACATGCTGAGACCGCGACCGGGTCCCGACAGGTCGTTCTCAGCAAAACTCGCATATCGTCATCGCTGTGTCCCGCCTCTCCCGCCTTCGCGGCAGGTGGACGATCCCCGCATTGATCGTGGTACTCGCCCTCGTCGCAGGCGGCGTGTACTTCACTCGATCCGGGGACGACCCCGCGCCCGTCGCCTTCAAAGAAGCGAACATCGACGCACCCGAGAGCCCTGACAGCGCTCAGACGGTGACGATCGAGACCCGCCTCTACCTCCCCCAGCAGACGCCCGCGCCCGCGATCATGCTCGCGCACGGCTTCGGCGGCAGCCTCCGCAGCGTGCACACGCAGGCCGAGGAGTTCGCCCGCCGCGGCTTCGTCGTCCTGACGTGGTCCGCGCGCGGCTTCGGCCGCAGCACGGGCCAGATCGCGCTCAACTCGCTCGACCGCGAGGTCCGCGACGCGCAGAAGCTGCTCGACTTCCTCGGCACACGTGACGAAGTGCAGAAGGACAGCGGCGGCGACCCGCGCGTGGGGGTGACGGGCGCGTCGTACGGCGGTGCGCTCTCACTGCTGCTCGCCGGCGTCGACAAGCGCGTCGACACCATCGTCCCGGTCATCACCTACAACGACCTCGCGCAGGCGCTGCTGCCGAACTCGGCCCTCGCGACGCCGCGCGCGGACGCCACCCCGTCCGCCACGGCGTTCGGCGAGGACGGCGTCTTCAAGCGGTCGTGGGCCGGCATCTTCTTCTCGGCGGGCATGACGTCGATCGACCTCTCGTCCCCCACGGGTGACGCGCCCGAGCAGGGCCAGCGGGAGTCGAACCAGAACTCCGTGCAGGCCCCGGCGCAGCAGCCGGGTGGCAACTCGGGTGCCCAGGGCCTCCAGCCGCCGACGCCGTCCCTCGGCGCGTGCGGCCGCTTCACGCCCGAGGTGTGCGCCGCCTACACGGAGGTCGCGACGACGGGCCGTGCGTCGCAGCAGACGCTCGACCTGCTGCGCAAGTCGTCCCCGGTCGCCGTGACCGACCAGATCAAGCAGCCGGCGATGCTGGTGCAGGGCGAGCAGGACACCCTGTTCGGCCTCGACCAGTCCGACGCGACCGCGCGCCAGATCGCCGCGGCCGGCGGCCAGGTCAAGATGGTCTGGTACGCGGGCGGCCACGACGGCGGCAACCCCGGCACGGCGCTGCGCGGCGAGATCGCCGACTGGATGGACTTCCACCTGCGCGGCAAGGGCACCGACCCCGGCACCGGCTTCGAGTACACGGTGCAGGGCGCGTTCCGCTCCAGCGGCCAGCCCTCGCTGCGCACTGTCGTCGCACCGTCCTACCCCGGCCTCACCGGCGGTTCGACCACCGAGCGCAAGACGCTGAAGCTGAGCGGACGCGAGCAGGTCGCGGTGAACCCGGCGGGCGGCAACCCGGCGGCGATCAGCAACCTCCCCGGCCTCGGCTCGGCGCTGTCGCGGTCGTCGGCCATCTCGTCGCGGCTGGCGCTCGACATGCCCGGCCAGGCCGCGGTGTTCACGTCGGAGGAACTGACCTCGCAGGTGCTGCTGACCGGGTCGTCGACGGTCAAGCTGCGCGTCGCGCGCGGTGACCAGAGCTCCGGCGAGGCGATCCTGTTCGCGAAGCTCTACGACGTCTCCAAGGACGGCACCCGCACGCTGCCGGGGTCGATCGTCGCCCCGTTCCGCGTGGCGCTGCCCCCGGACGGGTCGGCGGCCGAGGTGACGGTGACGCTGCCGGGCGCCGTGCGGCCGGTGGAGTCCGAGCACAAGCTGGCGCTGGTGGTGTCGACGACCGACCAGGCGTTCGCGAACGCCGAGCAGCCCGCCGCGTACCGCATCTCGCTGGCCTCCGACGAGCTCTCGGTGCCCGTGGTGCCCGGCCGCAACGTGACCGAGGGCTTCCCGACGGGCGTCCTGTGGGGCATCGCGATCGCGCTGCTGGTGCTGATCGGGTCGGGCGTCATCGCCCTGTTCCGCCGCCGCATGGCGCAGGACTCGGACCCGGACCTCGCGGACGTCCCGCTGGTCATCTCGAACCTGACCAAGTCCTACCCCGGCGGCCTGACCGCCGTGAAGGACCTGTCGTTCCGGGTCGAGCACGGCATGGTCCTCGGTCTGCTCGGCCCCAACGGCGCCGGCAAGACCACGACCCTGCGCATGGTCATGGGTCTGATTCACCCGTCCGAGGGACACATCCGGGTCTTCGGCCACAAGGTGACGCCGGGTGCGCCCGTGCTGTCGCGCATCGGCTCGTTCGTCGAGGGTTCCGGCTTCCTGCCGCACCTCTCCGGCGCCGCGAACCTGAAGCTCTACTGGGCGGCGACCGGCCGTCCGGTGGAGGAGGCGCACGTCGAGGAGGCGCTGGAGATCGCGGGTCTCGGCGACGCGGTGCACCGCCGGGTGCGCACGTACAGCCAGGGCATGCGCCAGCGGCTCGCGATCGCCCAGGCGATGCTCGGTCTCCCGGACCTGCTGATCCTCGACGAACCGACCAACGGTCTCGACCCGCCCCAGATCCACCAGATGCGCGAGGTCCTGCGCCGCTACGCCGCGGCGGGCCGCACGGTGCTGGTGTCGTCGCACCTGCTGGCCGAGGTGGAGCAGACCTGTTCGCACGTGGTCGTGATGCACAAGGGCCAGCTCGTGGCAGCGGGCGAGGTCGGTGACATCGCGGCGGGCGGTGGCGAGGCGACGTTCCGCGTCGACTCCCCGTCGAAGGCGGCCGACGTCCTGCGGGGCCTCGAAGGCGTGCACGACGTGCACGAGGACGAGGACGCCGTGCACGCGTCGTTGAACGGCGTCCCGCGCGCCACCGCACTGTCGGCGCTGGTCGCCGCCGGTGTGGCGGTGGACCAGGCGGGCCCGCGCCGCAGGCTGGAAGACGCGTTCCTGGAGCTGGTCGGTGAATGACTTCCTGAAGGCAGCGGCGTCCGCCACGGCGGACGCCCCGGACCCGGCGGCGCTCGAGGCGCTGGAAGAGGCCGGCCTCGGCGTGGCGGACGAGATCGCGGAGCAGCCGCCCGTGATCAGGACCGTCATGACCGCGAACCCGAACCGCACGAAGGCACCCAGGCTGGAGGTGAACCGGTGAACGAGCACGACGTCCACACCGACCCCGGCGCGCTCACGGACATCACCGAGGCGGCCGCGCAGCAGCGCACGAGGGTGGCGCCGGACGGGTCCGCGGCGGGCTACAAGGCGCGCCGCACCCTCCCGATCGGCGTGGAGCTGCAACGGCAGATCCGCCGCCGCCGGACCCAGCTCGTGCTGGGCTTCCTGGTGCTGCTGCCGTTCATCCTGGCGCTGAGCTTCGAGATCGGTCAGTCCGACCCGAACCGCCGCTCCGGCGGCTTCGTGGACCTCGCGACCGCCAGCGGCATCAACTTCGTGGTGCTGACGCTGTTCGTGAGCGGCAGCTTCCTGCTGCCGATGATCGTGGCGCTGTTCTTCGGCGACACGATCGCGTCCGAGGCGTCCTGGTCGAGCCTCAAGTACCTGCTGGCCGCCCCGATCCCGCGGCACCGGCTGCTGCGGCAGAAGGCGATCTCGTCGGGCATCCTCAGCGTCTTCGCCCTGGCCCTGCTCCCCGCGGTGGCGCTGGGCGTCGGCCTGGCCTGGTACGGCGCGGGCGAGGTCGTGAGCCCCACGGGCGAGGCGGCCCCGTTCAGCGACGGCGTGCTCGCCGTGGCGCTGGCGGTCTGCTACATCGCCATCAACCTGTTCTGGGTGGCGGGCCTCGCGCTGTTCCTGTCCGTGACCACCGACGCGCCCCTCGGCGCGGTCGGCGGCACGGTGCTGGTGTCGATCCTGTCGCAGATCCTCGACCAGATCGAGCCGCTCGGGGACCTGCGCAACTACCTGCCGACGCACTACTCGATGGCGTGGGTCGACCTGCTCTCGACGGACATCGACTGGTCGCAGATGGCCCGCGGAACGCTCTCCGCGCTGGTCTTCGGCGGCGTCTTCACGCTGCTCGCGGCCCGCCAGTTCAAGACGAAGGACGTGACCAGCTAGGTCACTGCACGCAGAACTCGTTGCCCTCGGGGTCGAGCATCACGACCCAGTGGCCCTTGGAGTCGTGGAACTCCTGGACCTTCCTCGCCCCGAGGCCGACGAGCCGGTCAACCGCCTCCAGCCCGGCGTTCACGTCGAGGTGGAGGCGGTTTTTCGCGGTCTTGCCCTCCGGCACGCGCTGGAAGAAGAACCGCGGCCCCTTGCCCTCGGGGTCGATGA
This sequence comes from Lentzea sp., assembly GCF_036380075.1. Lineage (NCBI taxonomy): Bacteria > Bacillati > Actinomycetota > Actinomycetes > Pseudonocardiales > Pseudonocardiaceae > Lentzea > Lentzea sp. Next base: position 41,643 of record NZ_DASVFL010000244.1, read on the forward strand.
TCGCCGAGTAGTCGTTGACCGACTCGAACGGGATGCCGTTCTTGACGGCGAAGTCCTCCCACGACTCGAAGCCGGGAGGCGGCGGCTGCACCACGTACCCGAGCGCGTCCGCCCAGAAGGCTGCCAGCTTGCCGGGGTCCGCGGCGTCCATGGTGACCTGGATTCCGATTGCCATGGGACGACCGTAGAGACCAATGCGGACAACCACTGTCCGGAGTAGCGTCCGGTGCCATGTTCCGTCCTGTGCACTTCGAGATCCACGCCGCAGATCCCGATCGCGCGCGGCGCTTCTACACCTCGGTCTTCGGCTGGAAGATCGAGCAGTGGGGCGACATCCCCTACTGGACGATCGTGACCGGCGAGGACGACCAGGCGGGCGTCAACGGCGGCCTGCTGCCGCGCCAGGGCCCGCCCCCGGCGGCCGACGCGCCCGTCCACGGCTTCGTCATGACGATCAGCGTGCCCGACGTCGACGCCACCATCGCGGCCATCGAGGTCAACGGCGGCACCGTGGCGCTGCCCAAGGACAAGATGCCCGGCGTGGGCCTGCTCGCCTACTACAGGGACACCGAGGGCAACATCTTCGGCATCCTGCAGCCGGAGGACCGCTAGACGGGCCGCTTGCGCTTGGGCAACCGCGCGACGACGGCCTCGTAGGAGGAGTCGACCAGCTCCAGCAGGTCGTCGTCCGGCACGGATCCCTTGAGCGCGACCGTGTTCCACCCGTAGCGCCCGACGTACCCGCTGACCGTCACGTCCCCGGGAAAGCGCTCACGCCAGGGCGCGGCGGCCTCGGCGTCGGCCCCGCACTTGAGCCCGACGGTGTGCCCGTCGAGCCCGATGAAGGCGAACGCCTTCCCGCCCACCTTGCACACCAGCTCGGCGTCGCCCCACGGGTACGTCTCCTCCGCACCGGGCTTGCCGGCGCAGTAGGCGATCAACTCGTCCAGTGTCACAAGAGGATTATCGCCCGCCGAACACACCGACGAAACGAGTGAGCAGATCGGCGAACAACGCCCGCTCCTCCTCACTCCAGTCGGCCATGGCGGTGGCACAGGCGGCCTGCCGGGCCCGGTGCAGCTCAGCCGACGTGGCCCGCCCCCGAGGCGTCCGCACGAGCAACACCCGCCGCCCGTCCGCCTTGTCCGCGACCCGCGACACCAGCCCGGAGTCCACGGCACTGGTGACGAGCTTGCTGGCACGAGGCTGATCGACGTGCAAGGCCGAGGCCACACTGGAGACAGTCGCCTGAGCACCGGACCGTTCAGCAGCCTCGACGACATCGAGCACGTCGAACGCCGGAACGGCAAGCTCGGCGAGCGCTCGACGTGACTGACTGCGCCGCATAGCGATCAGCGCCTGCTCCACCGCGGCGAGGTGGGAGTCCACATCCACCGTGCGATCATGGCCAACTTGCGCCGTGACGAAAGGTGTCAGCCGACATCTCACCCCAGAGGGGGATTTACGAGCGGCAAAACATGGGCTTAGGCACAAAAACGCTACTCACCGCACACGCCCAACTCACCGTAAGCGACAGACAAAACGAGACATGACACAAAGGACACACACAGAGCAACACGGCCAACGCCGAACGCAAGCACACAAGCACGGCCGACAGTGACGCTGCGGCTCCGAAGCCCGCCAGACGCACCCCATCGCGATGCCGAAGGCGAGCAACCGCGATGCCGAAGGCGAGCCCAAGCGATGGCGCAGCCGAGCAGTCCCGAGCACAGCGAGGCGCGGTGGTGGCTCCCCCGTCTAGCGCTCCTCAGCACTTGCCGCGCGCGAGAAGGGGTGTCAACTCGACACGCTCTTCGTCGAGTTGACACCCCTTCTCGCGTGTGGCCCGCTCTGGATCGCTAGACGGGGGAGCCACCACCGCAAACGCAACCAACAGCGCAACAGCAAGCCGCCCAACGAAACAGGCGTGCCATCTACCTACGTGCGGCGCTGGCCACGGCTCCTTTGGGAGTGCCGGGGGTGTGGGGGCGGAGCCCCCACAATCAGAGCGTCGACGCCCCCAAGATCACTTGACCCCAGCCGCGTCCATCCCCCGCAACTCCTTCTTCAAGTCCTGGATCTCATCCCGCAACCGAGCAGCCAACTCGAACTGCAGATCCCGAGCAGCGTTCATCATCTGATCGGTCAACGACTGCACCAGATCAGCGAGCTCGGACCGGGCCATCCCAGCCCGCTCATGAGACGCAACAACCCCGGAGGACCGCCCACCCTCCCCGGTGGCCCGCTTCCCACGCGACTGGTTCCGCCCGGACCCCCCGACCGGAACCTCGTCCTCGATCTCGGAGTACACCGCCTCCAGGATGTCGGTGATCTTCTTCCGCAGCGGCTGCGGATCGATCCCGCGAGCGGTGTTGTAGGCAACCTGCTTCTCGCGCCGCCGGTTCGTCTCCTCGATCGCGTGCCGCATCGAGTCGGTGATCTTGTCCGCGTACATGTGGACCTCACCGGACACGTTGCGGGCGGCACGGCCGATGGTCTGCACGAGCGAGGTGCCGGAGCGCAGGAAGCCCTCCTTGTCCGCGTCGAGGATCGCCACCAGCGACACCTCGGGGAGGTCGAGGCCCTCGCGGAGCAGGTTGATGCCGATCAGCACGTCGAACTCGCCGAGGCGCAGCTGGCGCAGCAGCTCGACGCGGCGCAGCGTATCCACCTCGGAGTGCAGGTAGCGGACGCGGATGCCCAGCTCGAGCAGGTAGTCGGTGAGGTCCTCCGCCATCTTCTTGGTCAGCGTGGTGACCAGGACGCGCTCGTCGCGCTCCGCCCGTTCGCGGATGGAGTGGACCAGGTCGTCGATCTGGCCCTCGGTCGGCTTCACGACGACCTCCGGGTCGACCAGGCCGGTCGGGCGGATGACCTGCTCGACGAACTCGCCGCCGGACTGGCCCAGCTCGTACGGGCCGGGGGTCGCGGACAGGTAGACGACCTGGCCGATGCGGTCGGCGAACTCCTCCCACGTGAGTGGGCGGTTGTCCAGCGCCGACGGCAGGCGGAAGCCGTGCTCCACCAGGTTGCGCTTGCGGGAGGCGTCGCCCTCGTACATGCCGCCGATCTGCGGGACCGTCACGTGCGACTCGTCGATCACCATCAGGAAGTCGTCGGGGAAGTAGTCGAGCAGGGTGGCGGGCGCGGTGCCGGCGCCGCGGCCGTCGATGTGGCGGGAGTAGTTCTCGATGCCGTTGCAGAAGCCGACCTGCCGCATCATCTCGATGTCGTAGGACGTGCGCATGCGCAGGCGCTGGGCCTCCAGGAGCTTGCCCTGGCGTTCCATCTGGGCGAGCGTGGTCTCCAGCTCGGCCTCGATGTCGCGGATCGCGCGTTCCATCCGCTCTGGGCCCGCCACGTAGTGCGTCGCCGGGAAGATGCGCAGCTCGCTCACCTCGCGCACCACGTCGCCCGTGAGCGGGTGCAGGTAGTAGAGCTTGTCGATCTCGTCGCCGAAGAACTCGACGCGGATCGCGAGCTCCTCGTAGGACGGGATGATCTCGACCGTGTCGCCGCGCACGCGGAACGAGCCGCGGGTGAACGACATGTCGTTGCGGGTGTACTGGACGTCGACCAGCAGGCGCAGGAACGCGTCGCGGTCGACCTCCACGCCCGTCTCCAGCGGGATCGAGCGGTCGAGGTAGGACTGGGGGGTGCCCAGGCCGTAGATGCACGAGACCGAGGCGACCACGATGACGTCGCGCCGGGTGAGCAGCGACATGGTGGCCGAGTGGCGCAGGCGCTCGACGTCCTCGTTGATCGAGGAGTCCTTCTCGATGTACGTGTCCGTCTGCGGGATGTACGCCTCGGGCTGGTAGTAGTCGTAGTAGCTGACGAAGTACTCGACCGCGTTGTGCGGGAAGAGCTCCTTCAGCTCGTTCGCCAGCTGCGCGGCCAGCGTCTTGTTCGGCGCCATGACGAGCGTGGGGCGCTGCAGCTTCTCGACCAGCCACGCCGTGGTCGCCGACTTGCCCGTACCGGTGGCGCCCAGCAGCACCACGTCGCGCTCGCCCGAGCGCACGCGCCGTTCCAGGTCGGCGATGGCCGCCGGCTGGTCGCCCGCCGGCTGGTACTCGCTGACGACGCGGAACTGCCCGTCGGTGCGCACGATGTCGCCGACGGGACGGTGCTCGGAGTGCGCCTTGACGGTGCTCTCCTCGGACGGGAGCTCGGTTGCGAATGCCACGGGAAGCACGGTACGCCGCAGGTCTGACAATTTCAGATTACGGCTGGTCAGAGCCCTAGTCGCAGGGGCAACAGCAGCAGTCGCAGTCGTTGCAGTCGCAGTTCGGGCCGCAGTCGCCGTCGCACCCGTCGCGGCGCTTGTCGCTCCACGGGCCGGGGAACGGGTCGCGGCAGCAGAACTGGCACGTCCCGCACTGGTACAGGAACGCACCGCACCCGGTGAAGCACCCGCGCGGCTGCGGCTGCCAGTTGAGCTTCGGGTACGCCCACAGCCCGCTGCCCGGGTTCGACCACGTCGGCTTGTGGGGGTCGCGGTGCTTGCGGCGGCCGAACGCCCGGACGACCGACTCCTCCAGCTCGTGCACCAGCAGCTTGTGCACCAGCCGCGAGTCGGTGAACTCGACGTCGCGCAACGCGAGCCGGATGCCGGTCAGCGCGTCCCGGCAGAGCCGGTGCGCCTCCTCGACCGACGTGCCGGTGGCGGTCAGCGGGTTCCACGCCCCGGCCGCGCGGTCCTCCTCCAGGTCCTCCACGGCGTCGACCAGGTGCGCGACCCGCCCGAACAGCCGCCCGACCTCGCGCAGCGGCTCCGCGTTGCCGGGCCGGCCCGCGAGGAGCGCCGTCTGCGCCATCGCGAACGCCGTCGCGGTCTCCGTCGGCTCCGTCACCACGAGCACCGAGCTGCCGAGTCCGGCGGAGGCCTCGACGAGGGACTGCCGCCGCACCGAGTCGACCATCACCGACGCGTCGAACCCCAGGTCGGACGCCGTTCCGAGGCCCTTGGCCTCCCAGCGCCGCGCCACCTTGCGGCCCGCCCACCCCATCCGGCCGGCCAGGCCGTCGCCGTCGTCCACGTGGTCGTGGATCTTCAGCGACGCCAGCACCAGCGACACCGACGCCGCCAGCCGCGCCCCCGACCCGATGGCCACGTCCGCGGACTTCATGCCGCGCAACGCGCACGGGCCGGCGGTCCGCCGCGACACCTCGGACTGCGCCTCGACGGCGGCAGAGACCAGCAGCCCGTCGTAGTTGGTGACGAGGCGGGCGAGGTGGCCGTGCTCGTCGCGCAACGACAGGCACATCCCGCAGAGGTGGGCGAGCCACGCGGACCGCAGCTCAGCGCCCATCCTGTTGCGGCAGGGGCGGATGATCCCGAACATGCGCGGAATCCTAAGTGGCCGGACGCCCCGGCGATGGCAGTATCGCGGACGTGGCCCACATCCATCCGCCGAAGATCGAGTACTTCGACCTGGACGCCAAGAGCAACACCGATCCGAAGGGGCAGCTGCGCAGCGTCGACGAGTTCCGGCTCACGCCCGCGGGCCTGTACATGTTCCGCCCGCTCGCGGGACATCCGAAGATCAGCCACTTCGAGAGCTGGTTCCTGCCGAAGCTCGGCCTGCGCGTCACGCGCCAGTCGTGGCACCCCGGTCACGAGCTCGACTTCGACTTCTACGTCGACGTCGTGGAGATCAACGCGATCGGCAGCGTCTGGAAGACGACGGATCTCTACCTCGACCTGATAGTCCGGACGGGTCGCAGCGTGACGGTTCTCGACACCGACGAACTGATAGCGGCAATGCAGCAGAAGCTGCTTTCTCCGGAACGCGCGCAACGAGCATTGGAGACCACCTACTCGGCGGTGTCCGGAATTTCAGCGCACGGTCACGATGTGGTGCGTTGGCTCGCCTATTCGGGTTGTCCCACGACCTGGCGTTGATATACGCAGCGTAGTCGTCACCTGACCGTGACGTAACAAATCAGTCCAGCGTGTAACTGGCAGCATATGTGTGACTACCCTCGGCGCCGTGGGAGCGGTCACTACACCTCAGCTCGTCGATGTCGTCGACACCTGGTCGGGTGTCCGTGCGTACTCGTCCGGCGGCACACGGACACTCGATCTGTGCGAGGTCGAGCGCTGGGGCCTGCGGATCGAGCAACCCACTCCCGAGGACCCCTTCTCGGACGCCGAGTTCACCTGGCTGATGCCGGACCTGGGGCTGCGCCTCACGACCCACCGCGGCCGCTCGCGCCACTCGCGCAGCAGCCCGAGCATCCTGTCCGCGGTGCGGGTGGAGTGCGACAACCGCCACTGGCGCACCACGGACCTGTTGCTGGGCCTGGCGATCCACGGCGGCTCGACGCCCCGCATCGTGCGCACCGAGGAGTTCGCCGCCGCCGTGGCGGGCCGCGTGCTGCGCCCCGGCGACGCCGACCAGGCGCTGCGCACCGTCCACCGCGCCCTCGAAGAGCTGAGCAACGTCAACCACAACCTGACGTCGTGGCTGACGTGGCACGGCATCTACGACTCCTGGCCGCCCCTGTAGGCCTCGACGCGCGCCGCGGCCGCCGCCATCCACGGCTCCTTCGCCTCGCTGTAGGCGAACCCGTCGGTCTCTGCCGCGAACCGCTCCGACAGCTCCAGTTTGAGCGCCGCGTACTCGTCCCGCGCCTCGACGTCGCCGCGCAGCCAGTCGCGGAAGTCGGCCGCCCACCGCCAGTTCGCCGCGCCCTCGACGCGCAGGTGCAGGTGCACCCGCCGCCCGGGGTCGGCGCCGGCGTGCAGCCGCTTGTCCCAGCTCCCCTCGCCGCGCGGCGTGTCCACGAGCGGCCCCGCGTACGGGAAACCGGCCTGTCCCAACGCCTCGCGCACCGAGTCGGCGGCGTCCATGTCCTCGACGGCGAGCTGGAAGTCGAGCACGTCCTTGGCTGCCAGACCGGGCACGGACGTCGACCCGATGTGCTCCACCCGCCGACCGCCCGCGGCCAGGCTGATCCGCCGGGCGATCCGCTGCGCCTGCGCGGGCCACGTCTCGTCGTAGGGCACGACCACGGGCGACCCGGACGCGTAAGTCTGCGTCCGCACGTTCTTCTCGAAGCCCACCAGCCGGTCCCACAACGCCGAGACGTCCGGGACCTCGCCGCTGTTGTCGAGCCACACGTCCGCGACGGCCCGCCGTTGCTCGTCGGTGGCCTGGGCGGCGATCCGCTTCTCGGCGTCCTGGCGGTCCATCCCCCGGCTGCCGACCAGCCGCCCCAGCCGCGTCTCGGTGTCCGCGTACACCACGACCACCAAGTGGTAGACAGCGGCGATGTCGCGCTCCACCAGCAATGGGATGTCGTGCACGACGATCGCGTCCTCGGGCGCCTCGGCCATCCGCTGCCCGGTGAGCGCCCCGATGCGCGGGTGCGTGATGCCGTTGAGCGTCTGCCGGGCCTCCTCGGTGGCGAACGCCTTGGCGGCCAGCGCGGCCCGGTCGAGCGTGCCGTCGTCGTGCAGGACGTCCGCGCCGAAGGCCTTCACGACCTCCGCGAGTCCCTCGGTACCGGGTTCCAGCACCTCGCGTGCGAGCTTGTCCGCGTCGACGACGATGGCACCGCGCTCCGCGAGGAGCTTCGCGACAGTCGACTTCCCGGACCCGATCCCGCCGGTCAACCCCACCCTGAGCATGCGGCCCAGGTTAGACGGGCGGCGTCATCGACTGCTGGGCGAGTACGGGCAGGATCGCGACGAGCTTGTCGGCGGGGATGAAGTTGTTGCGGTTGCGCACGACGAACGTCGACTTGCCGAGCGACCCGATCAGCAGCTGCTCGTCCTTGCCCTCGACCAGCGTGCCCTTCTGCTTGCCGACGTCGACCTCGGTGATCTTGGCCCCTTCACCGCGCTCGGCCTCGACGCTCTCGGCGACCCGCGTGCGCGCCGTGGCCTCGTCCGTGTAGGTCGACAGGCCGATGACGATCTTCGCCTCGGTGAGGCCCTTCTTCTCGGGGATGCCGTAGTAGCAGTCGACCTTGCCGGTCTTGCCGATCCCCGGTTCCTTGACGCCGATGATGATCCGCGGCTCGCCGGGCATCTCCTGCCCGGTGGTGGCGTTCATGACCTCGGCCGGCACGACGAGCTCGCAGTCGTCGGGCAGCGGCCGGTCCACCATCAGCGGCACCCGCGACGGCGTGGTCGGCGGCGTGATCTTCGGAATCTGGGGCGGCGGCGCCTGTGTCTGCGGCCCGGTACCCGCACAACCGCAGACCGACAACGCGACCGCGCCGAGCGCGACGAAGATCCTGTTCCCACGCATAGGTTTGTCAACCTACACAACGAGGTTCGGCCTCCACCACAGAGTGAACGGGTGAGCGGTGGCGTGTCGCCGGAGCGGGCTGAGCGCGGGCGGGCGAAGTGTCACGTCAACGGATCCGGGACACGCGAAAGGCCCCCGCGCCGGAGCGCGGGGGCCTTTCTCAGAGCGTCTGGCTAGGCCGGACTCACATGCCGCCCGACAGCTTCTCGCGGAGAGCCGCGAGCTGCTCGTCGGAGGCGAGCGTGCCACCGGACTGGGCCGGGGCGCCGACCGAGGTGGTGCCCGAGGTGTCGCCACCGGAGGTGTAGTTGCCCGCACCCTCCGCCGTCGCCTCTTCCTCGGCCTCGGCGGCCTTGCGGATCTGCTTCATGTGGGCCTCGTAACGAGTGTGCGCCTCGGCGTACTGGCGCTCCCACTCCTCACGCTGCTTGTCGAAGCCCTCGCCCCACTCCTGCGACTCCGGGTCGAAGCCCTCGGGGTAGATGTAGTTGCCCTGGTCGTCGTACTCGGCGGCCATGCCGTACTGGGTCGGGTCGAACTCGGAGTCGACCGTGAAGCCCTCGTTGGCCTGCTTGAGCGACAGCGAGATCCGGCGACGGTCGAGGTCGATGTCGATGACCTTGACCATGACGTCGTCGCCGACCTGCACGACCTGCTCCGGGATCTCGACGTGGCGCTCGGCCAGCTCGGAGATGTGGACCAGGCCCTCGATGCCCTCGTCCACGCGGACGAACGCACCGAACGGAACCAGCTTCGTGACCTTGCCCGGCACGATCTGACCGATCGCGTGGGTGCGGGCGAACTGGCGCCACGGGTCTTCCTGGGTCGCCTTCAGCGACAGGGAGACGCGCTCGCGCTCCATGTCGACGTCGAGGACCTCGACCGTGACTTCCTGACCGACCTCGACGACCTCGGACGGGTGGTCGATGTGCTTCCAGGACAGCTCCGAGACGTGGACGAGACCGTCGACGCCACCCAGGTCCACGAAGGCACCGAAGTTGACGATCGAGGACACGACGCCCTTGCGGACCTGGCCCTTCTGCAGCTGGTTGAGGAACTCGCTGCGGACCTCGGACTGGGTCTGCTCGAGCCACGCGCGGCGGGACAGGACCACGTTGTTGCGGTTCTTGTCCAGCTCGATGATCTTCGCCTCGAGCTCGCGGCCGACGTACGGCTGGAGGTCGCGGACGCGACGCATCTCGACGAGCGAGGCGGGGAGGAAGCCGCGGAGGCCGATGTCGAGGATGAGACCACCCTTGACGACCTCGATGACCGTGCCCTTGACGGGCTCGTCCTTCTCCTTGAGGGCCTCGATGGTGCCCCACGCGCGCTCGTACTGGGCGCGCTTCTTGGAGAGGATCAGGCGGCCTTCCTTGTCCTCCTTCTGGAGAACAAGCGCCTCGACCTCGTCACCAACCTTGACAACCTCGTTGGGGTCGACGTCGTGCTTGATCGACAGTTCGCGCGAGGGGATGACGCCCTCGGTCTTGTAGCCGATGTCGAGCAGGACCTCGTCCCGGTCGACCTTGACGATCGTGCCCTCAACGATGTCGCCGTCGTTGAAGTACTTGATCGTCTTGTCGATAGCTGCGAGGAAGTCCTCCTCCGTCCCGATGTCGTTGATCGCGACCTGCTTCGGCGCAGCGGCAACGGGGGCGGTGGTGGTGTCGGTGGACATTAGGTAGGTGGCTCCGGTACGGATTGGCATCGATTGGCTGGTGGTGGTGCGCGCGCAGCGACCCGGAAACCTTGGCTCCGAACAGTTTCTGGATCATGGGCAGCGCTAACCCACTACGCACGCGATATCGTACGCGGCCGCGAGACCCGCAAGCAAACCAGCCCCCATGTGAAGGAGCGGTGTGTCCAACCAGCACGCGAGCGCGGAGCAGGCGCTCGGCACGACCGGCATCGTCAAGCGCGGAGCGGACGCCGCGGAGTCCCGCCTGGCGAACCGGATCTGGTGGGACGCGGACGCCGACGACTACCACGAGACGCACGGCGACTTCCTGGGCGCGGCGGACTTCGTCTGGTGCCCGGAGGGCCTGCGCGAGGAGGACACCCGGTTCCTCGGCGAAGTCGCTGGTCAGCGCATTCTGGAGGTCGGCTGCGGCAGTGCGATGTGCGCGCGCTGGCTCAAGGCCAACCACGCCGAAGTCACCGCCTTCGACATCTCCGAGGGCATGCTCCGGCACGCCCGCAAGCACAACGCCGAGACCGGTGTCGACGTCCCCCTGGTGCAGGCCAGCGCCGACCAGCTGCCGTTCCGGGACGCGAGCTTCGACGCCGCCTGCTCCGCGTTCGGCGCCGTGCCGTTCGTCGCGGACGTCGGTGAGGTCTTCGGCGAGCTGGCCCGCGTGCTCAAGCCGGGTGCGAGGTGGGTGTTCGCGGTGAATCACCCGATGCGGTGGATCTTCCCCGACGACCCCGGCCCGCTCGGCCTCACGGTCACGCAGTCCTACTTCGACCGCACCCCCTACGTCGAGGTCGACGACGAGGGCCGCGCCACCTACGTCGAGCACCACCGCACGCTCGGCGACTACGTCCGCGCGCTCACGGCCACCGGGTTCGTCGTCGAGGACCTGGTCGAGCCCGAGTGGCCGGCCGGGCACACCCGCAACTGGGGCCAGTGGAGCCCCCTGCGCGGCAAGCTGTTCCCCGGCACCGCGATCTTCCGGACCCGCCTGACGTCGTAACCTCACGCGCATGACCTCGGCACGCGGACTCGTGGCGGCCCAGTCAGCACGTTTCGCGTCGCTGGACCCCCTGTTGCCGCCGGCCGCCGAACCACCGGTGGACGGGCACGTCGTCACGGCGGCGCTCCCGGACGGCGCGCGCGTCGCCGGGGTCGTCAGCCACCAGAGCTTCGAGCCGCACTCGATCACCCGGCTGTGGTCGGCCGCGGAGGTGTGGGAGCTGCTGCCCCTGGTGGGCACCGCGCAGGGCATGGACGCGCTCCTCACCCGGTGGCGCGAGCACCTCGACACGCAGGAGATCGGCGAGGACACGGCGTGCGTCGTGCACTGGCCGAGTCGTGACACGGTGGCGGCGCGCGCGTTCCTCGACCACGGCCTGGTGCCGCTGTCCGTGCTCGGCGTCCGGCTGCGGGCTCCCCAGCCGCCGCTCCCCCGCACGCTCACGATCCGCCGCGCCACCCCGCACGACCTCGAACCGGTGCTGGAGCTGTCGCTCGCGGAGCTGGAGTACTCGTCGTCCGTCGGCTCGACGGTCGTGCGCCCGGACGCCGCCGCGGTCAAACGGCACGCGCTGGCCGAACGCCTCGCCAACGCCAGCCCGATCTGGCTCGCCGAACGGGACGGCATCGCGGTGGCGCTGGCCGAGTGCGCGATCGTGTCGTCCGAACCGGGCACGGCCGCGGCGGTGCGGCTCCCGCGCGGCCGCTGGGGGTACGTGAACTGCGTCTCGGTGCTGCCGGGCGCCCGCGGCTCGGGCATCGGCCAGCAGCTCGTCGCGCACGTCCACCAGGAGCTGCACCGGATGGGCACGGTCGGCACGTACCTCTACTACAACCCGCCGAACCCGCTGAGCAGCGTGTTCTGGCCGCGTCAGGGCTACCGGCCGCTGTGGACCGTCTGGGAAGTACGCCCCGCCTCCGCCCTTAGGTGACCTATGTCCGAGTTGCAGAGCACCCCTGCCTGGAGGAGTATTTGTACTGACCGGTCAGTTTAAATGGAGGGTAAAGCCGTGGAGATCCACGCCAGCCGCGCAGGCGTCACCGGGGCTCATGGTCCCCTGCTCCGGCCGACCTCGCTGACCGTGCGGCCGGGCGAGCTGACCCTGGTGGCGGGCGAGCCCGGCACCGGGCACACCGCGCTCGGCCTGCTGCTCTCCGGCCGCATGAAGCCCTCGACGGGCGCGGTCTCGCCGGACGCGAGGACGTTGCGCAAGCAGGTCGTGCTCGTCGACGCCCCCGAGGTGAACGAGCCGGAGGAGTCGCTCAGCCTGGCCGCGGTCGTCGGCGAGGAGCTCGCGATGAACCGCATGCCCTCGGGCAAGAAGGCGGTGCACGACTGGCTGGTGGAGCACGCCGCCGACGAGCACGCCTCCGAACGGTTCGAGAACGTGCCGGCGCGGACGCGGTGCTCGGTGCTGCTCGGCCTGGCCGCCGCCCGCCCCGGCGTCACGACGCTGATCCTCGACTCCCCCGACCGCTACCACCCCGACCCGCGCGAGTGGTTCGCCCTGGCACACGACCACGTGACCCCCGATCGGGCCGTCGTCGTCCTGTGCTCGAACACCTCCGCCCAGATCCTCGACATCCCGCACGCGCGCCTTGGTGAGGACAACAACGACGACAGCAAGATGGAGATCACCGCATGAGCGCCCTTCGCATGGCCTTCAACGAGCTCCGCCGGATCACCTCCGGCAAGCTCCCCAAGCTCGCCGTCCTGGCGCTGGCGCTCGTGCCCCTGCTGTACGCGTCGCTGTACCTGTACGCCAACAAGGACCCGTACGCGAACCTCGACAACGTGCCCGCCGCGCTGGTCGTCAAGGACAAAGGGGCCAAGGACGTCAACGCCGGCAAGGAGGTCTCGGACGAGCTCCTCAACGGCAGGAAGTTCAACTGGAAGGTCGTCGACGACGCCGACGAGGGCGTGCGCAAGGGCCAGTACGTCTTCGCGCTGACGCTGCCGGAGGACTTCTCCGAGGCGCTCACGTCCGCGGAGCAGAACAAGCCGCGCCAGGGCGTGCTGACGCTGACGACCAACGACGCCAACAACTACCTCGGCAGCACGATCGCGAACCAGGTCGTGTCCGAGGTGCGCCGCGCGGTGACGGCCAAGGTCTCCACCGAGGCCGCCGACAAGCTGCTGCTCGGCTTCTCCACGATCCGCCAGGAGACCACCAAGGCGGCCGACGGCGCGACCAAGCTCGCCGACGGCGCCGCGCAGCTGCGCAACGGCGTGAACGACCTCGACAGCGGCCAGCGGCAGCTGCTCGACGGCGCCACGCAGGCGGCCAACGGCGCCGTGCAGCTCCGCGACGGCACGCACCAGCTGCGGTCGCAGACCTCGGTCCTGCCCGACAGCACCCGCCAGCTCGCGGGTGGCGCGCGTCAGGTCGCGAACGGCAACGAGACCGCGGCGACCCAGGCCGAGGAGTACGCGAAGAAGGCGCAGGCGCTGGTCGGCGTGCTCGACCAGGCCGACGGCGACATCGCGACCCGGTTGCGCGCCCTGGGCTTCACCGAGGACCAGGTGCAGCGCGTGCTCACCACGATCGGCCAGGTCCGCAAGCCCGTCGACGACGCCAACGGCAAGGTCCAGGGCGCGGCGGGCGACCTGCGCAAGCTCTCGAACGGCGCGGACCAGGTGGCCGACGGCGCCGAGCTGCTCGCGTCGAAGATGCCCGCTCTGGTCGACGGCGTCGGCAAGCTCGACGAGGGCGCGACGAAGCTCGCGGACGGCACGGCGCAGCTGCGGGACGGCGAGCAGAAGGCCGTCGACGGCACCACCAAGCTCAAGGACGGCGCGAACCAGCTCGCCGACGGCTCCGCCCAGCTCCGTGACGGCCTCACCGGTGGCGTGGACAAGATCCCGAACGCCGACGACCCGACGCGGGCCGCGATCGCGCAGGCCATCGGCGACCCGGTGGCGGTGCGCGGCCTGTCCCAGACGAAGGCCGCCACGTACGGCGCGGGCCTCGCCCCGTTCTTCCTCGGCCTGGCGACGTGGATCGGCGCGTTCGTGCTCTTCCTGCTGCTGCGGCCGCTCTCACGCCGTGCGCTCGCCGCGGGTCAGTCGGCTCTGCGCGTGGCGTTGGGCGGATGGCTGCCCGGTGCGTTGCTCGGCATCGTGCAGGTGCTCGTGATGTTCACGGTCGTGCGGTTCGTCGTGGACATCGAGCCGTCGAACCCCCTCGGCACGTTCGGGTTCCTTGTGCTCATGTCACTGACGTTCGTCGCGATTCTGCACGCGCTCAACGCCGCGTTCGGCGCCGTCGGCAAGTTCCTCGGCCTGATCCTGCTGATCCTGCAGCTGGTCAGCGCGGGTGGCACGTTCCCGTGGCAGACGATCCCGGTGCCGCTGTACCCGCTGCACTACGGCCTGCCGATGGGCTACGCGGTCGACGGCCTGCGCCACCTGATGTACGGCGGTGACCTCGGCATCGTGGGCCACGACGCATTGATCCTTCTCGCCTGGCTGGTCGGGGCCCTAGCCTTGACGTCCGTGGCGGCCTACAGGCAACGGGTGTGGACGGTGTCGAAGCTGAAGCCGGAGCTCGTGCTGTGAGCGCGCGGACGACGGCGACGAAGCAGAAGCTCTTCGACGCGGCGCTGAAGCTCGTCGGCGAACGCGGCGCGGCCTCGGTGACGGTCGACGAGATCGCCGCGGAGGCCGGTGTCGCCAAGGGCACGATCTACTACAACTTCGCGTCGAAGGACGCCCTGGTCGAGGCGCTGCTGCACCACGGCGTGGAGATCCTCGCGAGCCGGCTGCGCTCCGCCGAGAGCGCCGACGACTCGCTGGAGGCGCTGGTCGACGAGATGCTCGGCTTCTGGGCCGAGTACCCGGCGTTCGGCCAGCTGCTGGTCTCCGAGCTGTGGCGCACGCCGGGCCAGTGGCACGGCACCCTCTCGCTGCTGCGCGACGACATCGTGTCGATCGTGCGCGGCCAGATGAAGCGCCTGTCCGACGCCGGTCGGCTGCCCGAGGGCGTCGAGGTGGGCACGGCGTCGGCGGCGCTGTTCGGCACGCTGCTCGTGATCGCCCTCGACTGGCAGGTGTTCCAGCCGGAGCGGTCGCGGGCGGAGGTGCGCGAGTCGGTCATGCTGCTGGTGCGGGGCATGCGTTCGGCGCGCTGACCCGCGCGGTCACGCGCTGACGGGAACGGCTTCCTGCATCCCGGCGACCCGCTCGATCATCCGCGCCGCCAGGACGGCCGCGACGACCTGCACCAGCAGCGCGACGAAGGCGGCGGCCAGGACCGTGGCCTCGACGACGGAAGTCCACAGCAGCACGGCGGTGATGACCTATCGCCGCGGATCGAACGCGCGTCAGCGGGTGTCCTCGTGGTGCAGCGATGGCGGCCGCCCCTCCAACGCCCGTTCGACGGCTTCGAGCACCGCACGGCTCGTGCGCTGCGACGCGTCGTGGGCGAAGTGTCCGAGCAGGACCTGTTGCGTGGGGTGCGGCAGCACGGGATCCGGCACCGGCGCGCACGTG
>NZ_DASVFL010000245.1:0-5993 GCF_036380075.1 Lentzea sp.
GTTCAACGCCGAAATCGGCCAGACGGTGGCGCGCTGGGGCGGTAACGCGACCAGCCGGTACAACTTCAAGAACCACACCTACAACACCGGCAGCGACTGGTACTTCGAGAACATCGTCGCCGACGAGGCGCACACCGTCGAGACGATGGTCGGGTCCAACCTGGACCGCGGCATCAAGCCGGTCGTCGCCGTGCCGATGGTCGGCTGGGTGGCCAAGGACTCGCCCTCGTCCCACCCGTTCGCCTGCGGGTTCCCCGCGACCCGGTTCCCGCGGCAGGACGGGTTCGACGAGTGGGACGCCAACTGCGGCAACGGCAAGCTCGACGGCGCGAACCTCGCGGGCGTGCCCACCGACACCTCCGTCCCGGCGGACGCGGCGTTCGCGGGGGAGATGGTGGCGCACCTCGCGGGCCGGTTCGGCACGGCGGCGCAGGGTGGCGTGCCGATCTACGAGCTCGACAACGAACCGGTGCTGTGGGCCAGCACGCACCGCGACGTGCACCCGGACCCGGTGTCCTACGACGAGCTGGGCGGCAAGGGCACGGCGACCGCCGCGGCGATCAAGGCCGCGGACCCGAGCGCCGCGGTGCTCGGACCGTCCGGCTGGGGCTACTGCGAATGGGTCGCGTCCGGAGTGGACGGGTGCGGGCCCGGCGCCGACTCGGCCGCGCACGGCGGGCTCAACCTGTCGCAGTGGTACCTGAAGAACATGAAGGACTACAGCGACGCGCACGGCGGTACGCGCTACCTGGACTACTTCGACCAGCACTTCTACCCGCAGATCAGTGGCGGCAAGGACCCCGGGAGCAACGCGCTGCGGCTGCGGTCGGTCCGGTCGCTGTGGGACCCGACGTACGTCGAGGAGTCGTGGATCGGTCCCGGCGGGGTCAACGCGCCGCCGCTGCAGTTCATCCGCACGATGAAGTCCTGGATCAACCAGTACTACCCCGGCACCAAGACCGCGATCACCGAGTACAACTGGGGCGCGCTCGACGACATCAACGGCGCCCTGACGCAGGCCGACGTCCTCGGCGTGTTCGGACGCGAAGGACTCGACCTCGCCACGATGTGGGGCGAGCCCAAGCCGACCGATCCGGGCGCCTACGCGTTCCGGATGTACCGCAACTACGACGGCGCCGGCAGCCGGTTCGGTGACGTCAGCGTGTCGGCGAACTCGGCCGACCAGGGACGGCTGGCCGTCTACGCCGCCGAGCGCTCGTCCGACAAGGCGCTGACCGTCATGGTCGTCAACAAGACCGCCGACGACCTGTCCTCGCCGTTGTCGGTGGCCGGCTTCGACAGCACCGGTGCGGCACAACGGTTCACCTACGGCGCGGCCAACCTCGGTGGCATCGTGCGCGGCGCCGACGTCCCGGTGGACAACGGCGCCGCCGACACGACGTACCCGGCGAACTCCATCACGCTGCTGGTCCTGCCGCGGGCCGGGTGCACGGCGAGCCTGCAGGTCAACGGCGACTGGGGGAGCGGGCACGTCGCGACGGTGACGGTCACCAACAACCGCGCGGCGGCGCTGACCGGGTGGCGGGTCAGCTGGACGTGGCCTGCCGGTCAGCGCGTCACGAACTCCTGGAACGCCACCCTGAGCCAGAACGCCACCGGCGTGGTCGCCGTCGACGCCGGGTGGAACGGCGCGGTCGGCACCGGCGGCCGCACGACGTTCGGCTACCAGGCCACCGGTGCCGCGGCACCGGCGAACCTGACCTGCACACCCACGTGACCGCTCAACGCCGGACGACGTCCGGCCGCGGGACCCGCCTGCCGGCGTGGAAGGCGGCGATCCACTTCCAGGTCGCGACCGGGTTGGAGTACAGCGGAAGGTGCCCGCTGTAGGGGATCTCCGCGAGCTCGACCCCGCCGGCGTCCAGCACGGGCAGGTAGGACAGTGACGCGCACTCCTCGCCGTACAGGTACATCGTCGGAACGGGGAGTGCGAGGAACTTGTTCAGCAGGTCGCCGTGGTCGGCCAGTTCGACCACGGACCGGAAGATGTTGTGCACCGCCTCCCGGCGGATCTTGTGCGGCAGGTTCGCGACGTAGAGGCCGTTCGAGTACCCCACCGCGTTGCGCAGGACCTCGGTGAACCGCGTGAAGACGTCGCCGGGTTCCCGGTGCGACAACAGCTGCCGCGTCAGCGCGCAGTCCTCGGGCGTGAGCGGGCCCTTGATGTTGATGAAGCTGAGCACGCGGTCCGGCTGCTGGTGCGCGAGCAGGAGTGCCGTGAGGGCACCGAGGGACTGGCCGACCAGGTGGTACCTGCCGACGCCCATCTTCTCGAGCACCGCGCGCGTCGTGTCCACGAGGAACGGCACGTCGATCGCGGAGAGGTCGGCGCACTCCGTCGCGCCGCACCCCGGGAAGTCGTACGTGAGGAACGCGCGTCCGGTGAAGTCGTGGCGCTGCGCGATGTCCGTGTAATCCTCTTTGCTCGTGCCGAACCCGTGCAGGAACACGATCGGCTCGCCCGCGCCGTGGCGGTGCGCCGCGGCGACGGTGAGGTTCACCCCCCGCACTCTCAGCCGGAGTTGCTCGTGCAGGACGTTGTTCCCCGATGTCATGGCGAATCCCCGAACTCGTCGCGATGGCGGCTGCGGAACGGCTCGTCAGCTTGCCAGCTGTTGTGAGCGTTCACAAGTAGTTGAACCCGCGACTTTCCCGGTCTGACATCGTTGTCCCGCCTCGGGATTCACCCCTCGCGGGGGCGCCGCTCGCGCCCCCGCGCCGGTGATCACCTGCGCCAGAACAGGTGGTGCGTCACCCCGCTGGAGCTCGGCACGACGTCGACGTGGAACCGGTCGAGCAGCTCGTCGGGCGACTTCCACAACGCCACGCCGTGCCCGAGGTCGACCGGCGCCACCGCGACGTGCAGGGTGTCGATGAGGTCCGCGTCGAGGAACGCCCGGACGGTCGTGGCGCCGCCACCGATCCGCACGTCCTTGCCCTGCGCGGCCTCCTTCGCGAGCCGTAGCACGTCGGCCGGCTCGCCGCTGACGAAGTGGAAGGTCGTGTCGGACAACGTGAACGACGGCCGCTCGTGGTGCGTGAGGACGAACACCGGCGTGTGGAACGGCGGCTCGTCGCCCCACCACCCCTGCCACTCGTGGTCCTCCCACGGCCCGCGGTGCGGGCTGAACTTGTGGGCGCCCATGATCTCCGCGCCGATGTTGTGGGCGAAGTCGCGGGTCAGGTAGTCGTCGAGCCCGCGGCTGCCACCGGGTTCGGTGCGGTTGGGCCAGCTCGCCGTGGCACCCGCCCACGCGAACATCGTGCCGGGATCGGCGTGGCCGAACGGCCGGTCGAGCGTCTGGTCCTCACCGGCGCCGAACCCGTCGCGCGACACGACGAAGTTCTGGACCTTCACCAGCTGGGTCATGGTGGTTCCTTCCGATCGGGTTCGAGGGGTGGACCTCGGTGGCCGCGTGAACTCATCGGTCCCGGCGGAAGATCATGCCCCGGCGGTGCGGCGGGCGCCCGGGGTGGCCCGGAAGTCAGTAGAAGCCCGGCAGGGTCCTGGTCACGACTTCGTTGAAGGCGGCGAGAAGTGGTTCGAGGGGTTGGCTGGCGTGTCGTGCTTTCTCCTGGCTGTCCGCCCAGACGGAGTCGCCGGCCCGAGTCCTCAGTTCGCCGGCCAGACCGCGGAGCTCGTCGTCGAACACGCGGGCCCGCGCGGTCTCCAGGTCCAGCAGCGCCTGCGACCACCCCTCGGCGGTGGGGGTGGCCCATTCGCGGGCCGGCCAATGGCCGGTCTCGCGCTCGACGGCGATGAGGCGGTCGAGTTCGGCGTAAGCAGATCCGATCATGTGGGTGACGGCCGACTGCAACGCGAGAATGCTGTCGCGCTGGAAGACGTTGCGGGCGGTCACGCGTTCCTGGTCGTGCAGCCGGTCGCGCAAGGCGAGCTCACGCCGCTCGGTCACGCGTTCCTTGTAGATCGCGGCCACCAGGGTGGCGAGCGATCCGAGCAGTACCCCGACGAAGCCGAAGATCGCTGTGGTCATGTCGGTGCTGTCGCCGGCCCCGCGCGAGTGTTAGTCCGATGCCACGCCGACTGGCATGCGGGCTCCGGTTGCGCAGCCAGACGTGCACGGCCGCGCAACCGGCACGAACGCTACTGCGCCGTCGGCACCGGGTGGCCCTCGGAGGCCTGCACCACGACGATGCCCTGCCCCTGCAACGCCAGCTGGTAGGCCTCACCCGAGCCGCGCCCGATCACGGCCCCGAGCTTGGCGGTCTTGCGGATGGACGACTGCAGCGAGGTCGACCACAGCACGGCGGACTGCATGTCCACGTACGTCGGCACGTCCACGTTCAGCACGACGGGGGTGCCGTAGGCGGTGACGGCCAGCGCGCCCGTGCCGGTGAACGTGGTGTTGAACAGGCCGCCGCTCAGCATCGACGCGCCCTCGGTGCGGTTGATGTCCCACTTCAGCGTGCTGTCGAAGGCGAGGACGTTCTTGCCGTTGACGGTGACGCTCTCGTTCTCCAGGTACAGGACGAAGATCTCGTCGGCGTCCTGGGCCAGGAACACGTCGCCGCTGCCCGACACCTTCATCAGCGACATGCCCTCGCCGGTGAAGGCCTTCTTGAACAGCTTGCCGAGGCCGCCGGCGCCCTCGTAGGCGAAGTCGACGTCGCCCTGGTAGGCGACCATCGAACCCTGCTTGGCGAAGAAGAAGCCGCCGCTGCCGGTGAGGTCCACCTTGAGCATGCGTTCGTTCTGGAGCTGGAAGCTGCCGGGCTCGACGGACCGCTCTTCGTGGTTGAACAGTGAGCTGCGCATGCGCAGATCATGCAGGTGATCATGGACGAGCGCATGCTTTTCGGACAACTCCGCGCGCCATCGTGGCGAACACGATGTCGTGCAACGGTTTCTGCGCCACCCAGTACAGCTGGCCGAGCAGGCCGTCGGCGGTGAACGTGATCTTCTGGCGGTAGCGGGTGCGGCCGTCCTCGCGGTCGACGCTCATGTCGAGCAGCGTGTGGCCGGGCATCTTCATGTCCGCGCGCAGCACCAGCTGCCGCGCCTCGTCGTCGCGGTGCACGACGGTCCAGAAGTCGACGACGTCGCCCTCGCCCACCTCGGGGGCGCGGCCGCGGTACAGGCCGATGCCGCCGAAGAGGTGGTCGATCGCGCCGCGGACCGTCCACACGAGAGGGATGGTGTGCCAGCCGTCCTTGCCGCCCAACGTGGTCACCGCCCGCCACACTTCCTCCGGCGTGGCGTCGGTCAGGACGGTGCGCTCCTCGGTGAACACCTCGCCGTCGGCGGTCCCGGAGTGCGGGGTGATCGCGGCGCGGATGGCGTTGTCGACGCTCGTCAGGCCGCCGGGCGGGGCGGGCAGGACGTCGGTCGCCAGTGGACCGTCCACGACGAGGTCGTGGTTCAGCGACTCGAACAGCGGTTCCGCGACGGCCGCGGGCACCGGGGTCACCAGTCCGGCGACCTGGGCGGCCAGCTTGTGCGACCACACCGGCGCGGGCACCGGCATCCGGACCGGGAGCCGCAGCACGCGGGCGCAGCGCTGCACCAGCTCCAGGTAGCTGAGCTGCTCGGGGCCGAGGACGTCGAACACGCCGTCGACCGGCTCCGGCAGGCCGGCGGCGGCGACCAGGAAGTGGATGACGTCGGTGACCGCGACGGGTCTGCTGGTGTTGTGGATCCACGACGGCACCGGCACCCACGGCGTGAGGCGCGCGGTCGACCGCAGCAGCTCGAAGCTCGCCGACCCGGCGCCGATGACCATCGACGCCTGCAACACCAGTGCGGGCACCCGTCCGGCGGCGACGACGTCGCCGACCTCTGCCCGGGAGGCGAGGTGCGCCGACAGGTCGGGGGAGTCGGGGCGCGGGCCGCCGACGTAGACGATCTGCCGGACCCCGGCCTCGGGCGCGGCGGAGGCCAGCACGGTGGCGGCCTCGCGGTCGACGTCGGCGAAGTCCGGCCGGTCCAGCGAGTGCACGAGGAAGTAGACGAC
>NZ_DASVFL010000246.1:0-6956 GCF_036380075.1 Lentzea sp.
TGCGCCACGTGCAGCAGCTCCGCGGCCCTGCCGAAGTGGCAGGTCTCCGCGACGGTGGCGAAGTAACGCAGGTGGCGCAGCTCCATGGCGGGAACCTCCGAGTGCGGGCCGGTCGGCTTACGGTAAGGACGGCGATTAAGACAGCACAAATACTCATTCAGGCGTCATTGATAAGTGCCACTGATCAATCGGGCTGGACGAGGACGTGCGGCGACGCCGGTCGTCCACTGCGGAGGTGCGGCGGATCAGCTCCGGACGCGCTCGGCCGCGTAGCTCGCGAGCAGCGCGCGCAACGCCTTGACCGCGCGCTCGGTCCGCGCGTCGTCGCCGAACGCGGTCTGGTGGAACACCAGGCCGTCGAGCGTCATGAAGATGAGCTCGGCGAACGCGTAGTCGTCGATGCCGTTGCGCACCAGCTCGCGGTGCACGGCGGCGCGGTAGATGTCGTTGACCCGCTCCATCGCCGGGAGCAGCTCGCGCCGGCGGCGGGCCTCGAGGGTGATCTCGTACTGGAACGCCTGCGCGTCCGGGTCCGCGGCGACCAGCGACACGATGCCGGTCGCGAACTCGGTGAACCCCGGCACGTCCGACGCCAGCTCGGCGCCGTCGACGCTGCGCTCCACGCAGAACGCGAGCGCCTCCTCGACGAGCGTGTTCCAGTCGCCGAAGTGGTAGCGCACCGAACCGTGGCTGACCCCGGCCTCGGCGGCGACCGAGCGGTAGGTGAGGCCGCGCAGGCCCTGGGTCGCGACGATCCGGATCGCGGCTTCGAGCAGCGCCTGCCGCCCGGTCCCGTACGCCACGCCCGCCATCGCGCCCCTTCTCCCCGCTCACCGGGAAGTCTAGCGGCGCACACCGCGGTGTCCTCAGTACAACTCGATCACCAGCCTGTCGGTCAGCGCTCTCGACACACACAGCGCCATCTGGTCGCCGGCGGCCTTGTCGCTCGCGGACAGGCAGTTGTCCCGGTGGTCGGGCGTGCCCTCCAGCACCCCGGAGACGCACGAGCCGCAGATGCCCTCCTCGCACGACCGGAACACGTCGATCCCGTTGGCGGTCAGCACCGACAGGATCGACCGGTCCGCCGGCACGTCGAACACCTCACCGGTGTCGAGCTCGACGGTGAACGGCCGGTCGGCACTGGTGTCGACCGCGGCGGGGGTGAAGTGCTCGACGTGCACGTGCGTGTCACCGACGACCGGGGCGAGCACCTCGATGACCTGGTCCATGAACGGCTGCGGGCCGCACGTGTAGGCGTGGGACGCCGTCGTGAGGCCGGTGCCGACCTTCTCCAGAACGGTGCGCTGGTCTTCGGGGTCGAGTCCGAAGTGCAGGTGCACGCGGTCGCGCAACCCCTCGTGCGACTCCAGCAGAGCGACGAACGCGGCGTCGGCCCGGCCGCGCGCGAAGTAGTGCAGCGTGAAGTCGGCGCCGTCCGCGAGCAGCCGGTAGGCCATGCTCAGCAACGGCGTGACGCCGATGCCGCCCGCGAGCAGCACGTGCCGGTCGGCGCCGGCCGCGACGCGCAGCAAGGTGCGCGGCCCGCCGATCTCCAGCACGTCACCGGCGGCCACGGTGTGCAGCGCGGCCGATCCTCCGCGGGAGGCCGCTTCGAGCTTGACCGCGATGAGCACGGACGTGGTGTCGTCCGGTGGGCCGCACAGCGAGTACTGCCGGACCACCCCGGTCGGGCCGGTGACGTCGACGTGCGCACCGGCTTCGTAGGGCTCGAACGGTGAGCCGTCCACGCGGACCAGCCGCAGCGTCCTGATGAACGGCGTCTCCTCGGTCACGTCCGCGACGCGGACCAGGGTGGTGGGCATCTTCGCGTCCCTTCTCAGCGCAGGTACAGGCCGCCGTTGGCGTCCCAGCAGGCGCCCGTGACGGAGGCGGCGTCCGCGGAGGCGAGCAGCGCCACCATCCGGGCCACGAACGCGGGGTCGCCGAGCCGTCCGACGGGGATGGTCCTCGTGTACTCGTCGAGCCGGTCCTCGCCGACGATCGACCGCACCACCGGGCTGTCCTGGGGGCCGGGCGAGACGGCGTTGACCGTCACGCCGTGCGGTGCGAGCTCGCGGGCGAAGACCTTCGTGGCGGTCAGCACGGCGCCCTTGGACGAGGCGTAGTGCCCGCCGGTGGCCGTGCCGCCGTTCTGCCCCGCGAGCGAGGCCATGTTCACGATCCGGCCGTAGCCCTGGCGGGCGAAGTGCGTGCCGAAGACCTGGCAGGCGGTGAACGTGCCGGTGAAGTTGACCGCCATGACCGCGGCGAGCTCGTCGGCCGTGATCTCCAGCAACGGGATCGACCGGGTGCGTGCCGCGTTGTTCACGAGCACGTGCACCCCACCGAAGTCGCGGACGACGTCGTCCTTGAGCCGCCGCAACGCCTCCGGGTCGCTGACGTCGACGCCGTAGCCGCGGGCGTCACCCAGCTCGCCGGCGAGCTTCGTCGCCGCTTCGGCGTCCAGGTCGGCGACGGCGACGCAGAACCCGTCGGCGTGCAGCCTGCGCACGATGAGCTCGCCGAGGCCGTGCGCGCCGCCGGTGACGACGGCCGTGTACGGGCTCACAGCAGGAACCCCGCCGCCGGAACGGCTTCCTCGCTGTCGACGAGCCGCACGACCTTCTGCACGATCAGGTCGGAGCCGGGACCGTCCGGGGAGAGCCGGATCCGGTGCAGCAGGTCCGCCGCCCAGAGGTCGTGGTGGCCGCGCTTGTACGCGACGAGAATCTGGGCGGACCGCAGCACGACCTCGTCGTCGCTGACGGCCCGGGGCACGAACCCCGTCACGGTGCGGATCGTGCGGGCGGCGTCGACCGCGGCGATCGCGTAGCCCTCGATCATGCGGGTGACCCGCATCCGCCGCATGCGCGCGTCGTCGTAGACCATGTTCAACGACCCGGCGAAGTCCTCTGTGGACGGGTCGACGGGGATCACGTAGATCGCATCGTCGGCGTAGAGGGCGTTCCAGTCGACGTAGGCCTTGCGGTCGAGCAGCTCGGCCTCGCGCCAGACGAGTTCCACGGCCCTGACCACGCGCGGGTCGGTCGTCGGCACCGGGGCGGTCAGCATTGTCGGCTCAGTCATCGCTCATCAGCTCCTTCCACTTGCCGTACGCGGCGCGCATGCCGGTCTCGTCGGTGACGTGCGAGGTCGGCCAGCCCTCCGCGCTCGGCTTCTCCCTGGCCAGCCCGCGGTTGACCATGATCGGCATCCCGGGGTCGGCCTGGGCGCCGCGCTGCACGCGGTCCCAGCCCTCGGCGTCGTCGGGCGTGCCGAACCCGAACGGGCCCTGGAAGTGCTCGTGCACGCGCAGCCGTTCCCGGTTGACCGCCTCGACCTCGGGCGGCCCGTCCGGGCCGATCGCGACGTGCTCGATCCACGTCTCGTCGACCGAGATCGGCCGCAGCACCCGGAAGAACGCGGCCGACATCGACACGTTCGGGAACAGGTTGAGGTTGAAGCCGGTGCCGTGCATGGCGCGGATCAGCTTGCGCACCTGTGCCGCGTCGAGGGTCTGCGACAGCTCCTCGACGAGGTGGCGGAAGCGGCCCTGCAACGGCTCGGTGCCGTCGTCGGCGTCGAGGTCGGAGTGCTCGGGCACCATCTGCATGACGCTGTGCCCGTTGCCGAGGTCGTGCGTGACCGCCGTCGGGTCGGTCATGAACGACATCATGTCGGCGGTCTCGGCGTCGACCGAGGCCATCCAGGACCGGTGCACGATCGGGAAGTGGTAGCCGTCGGTCGTGTTCTCCAGCTGGATCTTCCAGTTGCCGCGGAACTTGAACCGGTGCCGGCCCAGCACCTTGACCGGGTAGCCGCCGCCCTGCGCCATGAACCGGTCGATCCACAGCCGGACGTCGCCGAGGAACTCCTCCAGCGGCACGGCGTCGGCGTCGAACGTCGCGAAGACCATGCTGCCGTAGGACTCCGTGCGCAGCTTGCGCAACGACAGCTCGGACTTGTCGACGACGCCCTCGTAGCCGTCCGGGTACGGGATGCCGCGCAGCTTGCCGTCGAGGCCGTAGGACCAGGCGTGGTACGGGCAGGTGAAGCCGTTGGCCTCGCCCTGCGGCTTCTCGCAGATGCTCGCGCCGCGGTGGCGGCAGCGGTTGAGCATGGTGTGCAGGACGCCCTTGCGGTCACGGGTGACGATGACCGGCTGCCTGCCGACGTGGGTGGACTTGAAGGTGCCCGGCCGGGGCAGCTCGCTCTCGTGCGCCACCCACACCCAGGTGCGTTCGAAGATCCGGGTCATCTCCTGCTCGAAGATCTCCGGGTCGGTGTAGAGGCGGCCGGCGACCCGGTCGCCGGCGACGAGGCCGGCCGGGTTCGAGGTGGTCTCGGTCATCGGGGTCTCCTGCCTGCTCAGTCGGGGAGGTCGACGTCGTCGCGGACGGTCAGCGCCCTGCCGAGGCGGGCCTCGACCTTGGCGAAGCGCCAAAGCCGGGCGTCGCCGCCGCCGACCGGGGTGGTGCGGAAGAGGTTGCAGGCCGCCTTGACGGTGTCCTGGCCGTCGGCGTCGGCGAGGACGTAGCAGGTCCACGGCCACCCGTCGGACGGACCGACCATGTGCGAGTCGTCGTCGAAGTCGCCGATGAACGTGATGCCCGGCAACGCTTTGAGCGCGTCCATCATGGACACGGTCGCCTGCCACACGTCGCCGGCGGTGAGGCCGTCCGCGGGCAGGTCGAAGAAGTTCTGGTTGATGCCGATGCAGAACAGCACCCGAAGTGGCTGTGCGGTCACGGGAACGCTCCTGGTCTCTCGGGCCGGCTCAGCGGAATCCGGGCGTGGTCGGCGGAAGTCCCATGAGGACGGCGCCGGCGGCGTCGTAGATCGCGGGGCCGAGGAAGGCGTGCTGCCTGGGCACCAGGGCGTCGCCCTGCAGCACCCGCAACGGGTGGGCGGTGTGGATGGGCGCCGTGCCGGAGAGCTCGACCAGCCGGTCGACCACGTCCGAGGCGGTCTTCGCGAGGTGTGCCGACGCGAGCCGCAGCCGGGCGCTGTGCTCGTCGCTGGCCTCGTCCCCGGCCAGGACGGTCTCCCACACCTCGTGGCTGAGCTCGTAGAACCAGGCCCGCGCCGACCGCAGCGCGGCCTCGGCCTGCGCGACGCCGGTCCGGTAGTAGGCGCGGTCGGCGAGCTTCGGGGCGCCGGTGACACCCGCGTAGCCGGCCCCGGTCCGCACGGCGTGGTCGAGCGCGGCACGGGCGACCCCGGCGCCGACGACGGCGAGGACCTGCGCCGCGTAGGCGATCGTCGGGTACCGGTAGAGCGGCTCGTCGACGGTCGGCGTGCCGCCGCGGATGAACGTCCACTCGCGCGGCACCTCGACGTCGCGGACGACCAGGTCGAACGACCCGGTGCCGCGCATGCCGACGACGTCCCACTCCCGCACGATCTCGGCCTGGTCCGGCCGCAGCAGCGCGGTGCGGGGCTTGCCGCCGCTGTCGGCGTCACCGGGCAGGCCGACGCCGAGCAGGTCCGCGCCCATGCACCCGCTCGCGAACTTCCACCGGCCGTTCACGAGGAAACCGGCGTCGGTCGGGGTGGCGGGCTGGACCGGGAACAGGGCACCGGCGAACGCGACGTCCGGTCCGTCCCGGTAGATCTCCGCCTGCGTCTCCACGGGGAGCGCGGCGAGGTAGACGAGCGCGGAACCGAAGCTCGCCACCCACCCCGTGGAGCCGTCGACGGCCGAGATCCGCTCGATCCGGTCGAGGAACTCGGCGGGCGGCAGCGGCTCACCGCCGAACTTGGCGGGCGTGGCCGCCCGGTAGACGCCGGCCTGCTTGAGCCGGGCGACGAAGTCCCTCGGGACGAACCGCTGCTCGCCGAACTCGGTCCTGCGGTCCGCCAGCTCGGCGAGCACCTCGTCGAACGTGGCGGCGCTGTCGGTGTTCCCCATCTGCGCTCCTCCTGCCTGGATGTCTCCGAAGCTAGGAAGCGCGGCGGTGCGGCGAAATCGGTATTGCCCCTGCGGCCGTAGGGGATTCCTTCAGTGCGGCACCGCTGAGCCGGCCTTACGCTGACGCCGTGGAAGTCGACCCGCGTTCGCCCGAGCTGGCCGAGAACGACTTCGTGGCGATGATGAACGCCGTCCGGCTGTGCGTGCTGCTGCACGACGCCGGGACGAAGCGGATCCTGTGGGCCAACCCCGCCGCCTGCGAGATGCTGGAGTGGGACGTCGCCGAGCTGCGCCCGCTGACGGCGAGCGACATGAGCAGCTCCGCCCAGCAGTACGACCGCGTCCTCGGCCGCGCCTGGCTCCAGGTGGCCGCCGAACGCGGCACGAACCGCGTGGAGTGGCACTACCGCAGCAGGTCCGGGCGGATCATCCCCACCGACGCGCTCGCGGTGCGCGTCGAGCTGGCGCAGGGGCCGGCGGTCATGGTGCAGTTCCGCGACATCGAACGCGAGCAGGAGATCGAGCGGCAGCTGAGGCTCACGACGTCGTGGGTCGACGCCTTGGCGCACCACACCTCCGCCATCGCGCTGATGCTCGACCCCTCGGGCGAGGTCCGGTTCGCGACCGACACCGCCGTCGCCGTGCTGAGCGCGGACGCGGAGAAGCCGTTGGGGCGGTTGAGCGACCACGGCCTGGTGCGGGTCGACGGGCGAGCGTCCACATGGGACGAAGTCGTGCAAAAGGCCGACCCGGTCACGGCGGTGCAGCTGGAGGTCTCCGGCCGCGACGGGCCGGTGTGGCTGGAAGGCAGCGTAGAACGGCTGAAGGTGGTCGACGGCGAGGCGTTGCTGATGCTGCTGCACGACGTCTCCGACCGCGTGCAGGACGAGGTCCGCCGGGAGCGCGAGCTGAGCCGGGAGAACCACCTCGCGCGCTACACCGCCATGGGGGACATGGCGATGGCGATCGCGCACGAGCTGGGCCAGCCGCTCGCGGCCGCCGGCAACTTCCTGGCCGGCGTGCGGTCCGGTGTGCGGGACGAGCG
>NZ_DASVFL010000247.1:0-3317 GCF_036380075.1 Lentzea sp.
CGGGGATCCTGGGTGGGAGCTTCGACGATCTGTGGACCGGTGGTGTCGGTGGTGCGTTCCAGGGGGCGGCGCACAAGAAAGCGGACGATCTGGGCGACAAGATCGACGCGAAAGTAAACGGACCCAAGGTGAACGGCGCGAAGCCCGGTGGGTTCGACAGCGCGGGTGTTGCTATCCCACCCCCTACCGCCGGCTCTGCGTCAGGACCCCAGGACTTGCACGACGGCATCCACGAGATCGTCTCTCACGAGCAGATCAACGGCACCCCTCACCCCCACGCCGTGGCGTGGAGCGAGAAGAACGGGCAGGACCGGAGTGGCGCTGACCGGAGTGGCGCCGACCGGAACGGGCAGGACCGGAGTGGTCCACCCGGGAACCCCACTGCCTCCACCGCACCGGCTGTCGGCCCCGACCGTGGCGGCGCGTCTCCCGGCACTCCTGGTAGTGGTGGTTATCCCGGCACCGCGGGAGATCCGGGTTCGGACGGCTATCCCGCGAGCCTGCGCCGCAGCGAAGTCACCGATCCAGCCCCACCCGCCTACACGAATCCGCCCGCCTCGGCCCCGCCCGCCTCGGCCCCGCCCGCCTCGGCCCCGGCCGCCTCGGCCCCGGCCGCTTCGACCCCGCCCGCCTCGACCACGCCCACGACCGCGGTGCCTGGTGTGAACCCGTCCTCCGGCGTGATCACTCCGGGTGTCACCACTCCGGGTGTCACCACTCCGGGTGTCACCGCCACGCCGGATCCGGCCATCACGCCGGGTGAGGTGACCACGCCGCAGATTCCAGCCACCGCGATCGGCCTACCGGACCTGGAAGCACCTCAAGTCACCCCGATCGCCCCCATTCTCGTCGAGGCAGTCGCACCTGAACCAGCCGCGCTCACGCCGGATCCCGCCACAGTGCAGGCGCCGGGCCCACCCGCTGCCACTCCTGGGAATTCCCAGCCCACCGCGGCACAAGCTGTCGCAACGCAACCCGTCCAGGCGCAGCCAGGGGCTGTTCAGGCGATCCTCGGCCAAAACGCCCAGATACCCTCGTCGTCTCCGCAGCAACACAGCGATCCCACCGTGCGCCCCGGCACCGAACCGGCCGCACCCCACCACACCCCCACCAGCCCGGTCACCACGACGAACGTGGGGCAGCCGGCTTCCGCGTCCACCACGACCCCTGCCGGCACGCCCGCGGCCACCGGGAACGCCGACCAGCAAGCCGCGACATCGCCCCGGCAGCCCAGCCTCGCATCCCGGCCATGGCACTCCGCCGAGTCGACCATCCGGACAGAACAGATCCCGGCCCAAAGCCTCGCACCGCTCACCGCAATCCAGCTCACCCACGACCTCGACCTTCCCGGCGTCGACACGTCAGACTCGGCACTGGCGGGCACCGATCCTGCGGCGCCGCGCTCGGACGACTCACCGCAACATCAGACGGCCGAACAACCCGGCAACCCGGCAACCCCTGCTCCGTCAGCCACAGCCTCGACACCCGACGACACCGTCACCCCGCCGCTCCCCGACGGCGCGCAGTTGCCACAGGCACCGACTCCCGCCACTTCTGCGCCCACCGCTCCTCACCCCGCCACGTCCTCGGCCTCGCCGGCGCACTGGTTCGCGCTCAGACGAACGCTCACGCAGCCCGCGGTGGGCGGACTGAGCCTGTTGACCCAGTTGCACCGCCTCGCGCGGACGTCCGACGTGCGGCTGTGGTCGGCCCAGATCGAGTTCGCACTGACCACAGCGAACAACGAAGGACGCCTGCCGGACAGCACCTACCAGCGTGCGCTGGAGGTTCTGAAGCGTTCCACGGGGTTGGAGGCCGATTCCGATTCCGAAAGCCCCATCGACTCGATCGCCGTCGGCAGGGGAGAGGACCCCGCTGAACTACCGAAGGTGAGAAACCTCGCGCGGAGACTGGGCCGCCTGGTGCGAGCAGGTGACTTCGACGGCGCGATCACGTTGCTGGACAAGCTCGACAGGAACCCGCCGGTAGTCCGTGCCGTGGAGAAGGCCTACCGGGCGCGGCACAACCGGGATCTCGGTACCGACCTGCGCGCACTGAAACCGGAGGAGAAGGATTTCGTCGATTTCGCTCTGGGCGCCACCACGGAAGAACCGGTATCGGTGGGATTGGCCACCTCCTGGCTGAACGAGATGCGCGATCTGACTTTCGAACATCCCGATTCCGGTCACCATCCCGTGCCGCATGATTATCCGGAGAGCGGGTGTTACTTTCGCGCCCACAGCATTGCCCTGGCGTTGCAACAGCGCGGAATCCGGCCCGTCAAGGTGTTCGCGGCGGGCCCCGATCTCCAGATCACCAGCAGCGACGGTGAGGGCGGCACGACCGGCCGACCGGTCGAGGTCCAGCTCGACTACCACGTGGCCGCCGCGATTCCGGTGATCGGACCCCGAGGCCCCGTGTTGTCGGTACTCGACCCGACCGTCGACGCGCAACGCCCCCTGCCGCTGGCCCAGTGGCTCACGGCCCTGAACGTCGACAGTGCCTCAGCTCGTCACCACCGCGGCTCGACCGCGGTCATCCGTGAGCGGCTGATGGAGCAGCAGGACAAGACCCCGGACGCCTGGGAGGAGGGGTATCCGGTCAACCAGCAGATCGTGGTGGTCACCGACGCGCAGACCTTCGACTACACCGAACTCGTCGAACACGCCGACACGTCGTGGGAACGCAGCGACCGCGAGTTCCGCGACAGCGCGGGCCCTATCCGATCGATCTACGCCGAGACGACGCGGCGCCGAGTGGACCGCGCACTGGCGGACCTGGTGGAGCGCACCGAAGCCCGGCTGGTTTCCGGCGTCGACATCGACATCGACGACGTCACGAGCTCGATTGCGGACACAGCCGCCCGCGAACCCATCGGAGTGCGGAACATCGTCACCCGCGAACCCGAGCCGCTGCGCCGCCTGTACGAACTGCTGCCCGACCACCGGTCGCAGATCCAGGACGCCCTGGAAACAGCGCCTTCCGACGACGAGTCCGATGCGGACTCGTCGTCGGAGGAGTCCACGTCGAATCCCGGATCCGACATGGACATCGACTCCGATGACGATGACGCCCCCGCGGGGCCCGCGCAGGACCAGGCGCGGCAGCAACCGGATGATCCCAGCCGTGACGAGGCGGGGCCTTCGGCTGACAGCGATCGCGGGCGACCGGTGCCCGATCCGGATCGGTTGGTCTACCCCGTGCCCCACGGGTATTCGCGGGTGAATCTGGCTAAAGCGGTTGCTGTGCAGCGTGGTGTGCTGCGCACGATTCCGTTGCGGCCGGAGACGATCCGGTCTGCGTTCGAGGTTCGCTGG
>NZ_DASVFL010000248.1:0-43469 GCF_036380075.1 Lentzea sp.
GGGACTCACCCTCCTGCTGACCGCGCTGTGGGGTCTGCTGCGCGTGTTCGTCCTGCGTTGACCCTCACGTCAGGCTGAGAGAGATCCGCACGTCGTCGAGTCCGGCGAGCGGCCAGCCCACGACCAGGTCGAGCACGTCGCGGGACGGGCGCTGGAGGGTGAACTCCTGGAGGCAGGAGAAGCTCTGGTCGCCACCGGAGGCGGAACCGTCACCCGGCCGGAGCCAGACCGCCTCGTGCCCGCTCACGGCCGCGACCGATGCGCCCTGCGCCCTCGCCCGGATCCGGGCCACGTCGCCCAACCCGCCGAAGGACCGTCGCCGAGGGGTGAACGCACGGGCGTTGACCGCGTCCGCGGTACCGCCACGGGCGGCACTGAGGAGTTCCAGGGACAGCAGGGAATCCACGGCGGTCAGCCGGGTCAGCACGACGGCCACCTCGTGGTCGCGGCTGTGCAGCACGCGCGGCGGCGTGAGGTTCGTGCCCGTTTCGACGGCCGGTGGGTCTCGGTCTTCGTCGGCGCGGTGGGTGAGGCCTTCCGGCACGGCACGAACGTCCGGAGGCGCTTGCCAGATGGAGGTGGTGGCGAGTGAGACGGTCTGCCGGTCGGGGAGCGGCAGCCTCAGCACCGTTTCCGGGAAACCGATCTCCGGCCACGCGAGCACGAGCGACATCTCGTCGAACACGGGAGGAAACCGGAACACGGGCCGGTGGTGTTCGCCGTCCCCGTTGCTGTCCGACGAGCAGGAGATGGCGAACTCCCAACGCACGCGGCCGGTGTGGTCGAGCAAGCCCGCCCGCAGATCTATGCCCTCGTCGTAGGCCGGCAGCAACCGGCGGGGCGCGGGAGTGCCGGGCCCGTCTCCCGAGTGGCGGGCCAGGAGCTCGATCTCCAAGCCCGAAAGCCTTGACACCGCAAGCACGACGCCCACCGTCAGTTCCGGCCGGCGCACGACCAAGCCGCCGGGATGTGCCACGGCCCCCAGAGTGTCCACCGCCTGACCATCCCACGCCCGTCGCGCGTCCACCAGGGAGTTGTGCCGCAAACAAACCGGATGTGCAATTGAGCAGAATTGGTTGTTGCCACGGGATTGCTGTTGCAGCGTCGACGCAAACCTGTTTCCTGCCTTACTGTTCCGCCGTGATTTCCGTGCTGCGCGACAAGACGTACCGCCATTTGTTCGGCGCCCAGGTCGTCGCGCTGACGGGAACGGGTCTGGCCACGGTCGCGCTCGGCCTGCTGGCTCACGACATCGCCGGACCCGGCACCGGCGCCGTGCTCGGCACTGCGCTGGCGATCAAGATGATCGCCTACGTCGGCGTGGCGCCGATCGCGACGGCCCTGCTCTGCGCGTTGCCCCGGCGGGCCGTGCTGGTGGCGCTCGACCTCGTGCGGGTCGCGGTGGCGGCGGTGCTGCCGTGGGTGAGCGAGGTGTGGCAGGTCTACGTCCTGATCTTCCTGCTGCAGGCGGCCTCCGCGGCGTTCACGCCGTTGTTCCAGGCCACGATCCCCGACGTGCTGCCGGACGAACGCGACTACACCCGCGCCGTCACGTTGTCCCGCACGGCTTACGACCTGGAGGGGCTGCTCAGCCCGGCGCTCGCGGCTGCCGCGCTGGCGGTGGTGAGCTTCCACGAGCTGTTCCTTGGCACGGCGCTCGGGTTCGCCGCGTCGGCGTTGCTCGTGGTCTCGGTCGTCGTTCCGAAGTCGTTGCCCCGCAAGCGGTACGACGCGCACGGCATCCGCATCTACCTCGCCACGCCCCGGCTGCGCGGTCTTCTCGCCGTGCACCTCACCGCGGCGGCCGCGGGGTCGATGGTCTTCGTGAACACCGTGGCGGCCGTGCGGGACGGGCTCGGCCGGGACGCCTCGGACGTGGCGATCGCCTTGGCGGTCAACGGGGCCGGCTCCCTGGTGGCGGCTCTCGTCCTGCCGAGCGTGCTGGAACGCTTCACCGACCGCGTGGTCGTCTCCCGGGCCGCGGTGGTGCTGGCCGGGGTGCTGTTCCTGGGCGCGTTCGCCTGGAGCTTGCAGATGCTGCTGGTGCTGTGGGCGGTGGTCGGGGCCGGCTGCTCGCTCGCCCTCACCCCCGGCGCCCGGCTGCTGCGCCGCTCGGCGGACCCCGCGGACCGGCCCGCCCTGTTCGCCGCGGACTTCGCGCTGTCCCACGCCTGCTGGCTGGTCTGCTACCCGCTCGCCGGGTGGGTGGCGACCGCAGCGGGCCTCACCACGGCGTTCCTCGTGCTGGGAGTGGTCGCGTCGGCGGGGGCGGTGACCGCGGTACGGCTCTGGCCCACGCACGACCCGGCGGTGATCGAGCACGACCACCGCGACCTCGACCCGCACCACGAGCACCTGCACGACGCGGTGCCGGCCGGGGGAGTGTGGACGCACGCGCACGAGTTCCGCATCGACGACCACCACTCCCGCTGGCCGTGAACGCGGGAGCGGCGGACCCCGTCGCTTAAATGTGAACGTCCGAAGTGGCTTCCATCCGAATGACCGGATGTCGATCGCACCCGCTGGAGCTACCGTCGCGTCACCCTGCGATCTCTGCGATCCCTGCGAAGGAGCCCGATCGTGCGAAGAAGAAGATCCCTGCTCTCCACGGCCCTGGTGACGGTGGCCGTGGCGGCGATGGCCGTCCCCGCGGCCGCCGCTCCGAACGCGCTGGCCGGCTGCTCCGGCACGAACGACGGCGACGTGACGATCAACGACAACGCGACCGTCGAGTCACCGCTCACGATCTCCGACTGCCCGTCGGCGCCGTCCACCACCGCCACGGTGCCGGTGAAGATCGTGCACACCTACATCGGCGACCTCCAGGTCAGCCTGATCGCCCCGGACGGCTCCGCCTACGTCCTGCACAACCGCACCGGCGGCTCTGCTGACAACATCGACCAGACCTACACCGTCGACCTGTCGAGCGAGACCTCGAACGGCACGTGGAAGCTGCGGGTCAACGACAACGCGAGCAACGACGTCGGCCGGATCGACTCCTGGACGCTGAACCTCGGCGGGTCCACGCCCGCCAACGACTTCTCCGTCGCCGTCTCGCCCGCGTCCGGCTCGGTCGCGGCGGGCTCTGCCGCGTCCACGACCGTGCAGACGCAGACCACGGCCGGCCAGGCGCAGACCGTGCAGCTGACCGCCACCGGCCTGCCCTCCGGTGCCACCGCGTCGTTCAGCCCGGCCTCGGTCACCACCGGGTCGAGCTCGACGCTGTCGATCAGCACCACGGCGTCGATCTCGTCGGGCACCTACCCGATCACCGTGCGGGCCGCGGGCGCCACGGCGAAGACCGCGACCTACACGCTGACCGTCACCGGCGGCACCGGCCCGCAGATCCCGGACATCGACATCGCGGCGGTCAAGCAGCACCTCGCCCAGTTCGGCACGATCGCCTCGCAGAACGGCGGCAACCGGCGCTCCACCACGGCCGGCTACCGCGCGTCCGTCGCGTACGTGAAGGACAAGCTCACCGCGGCCGGGTTCACCGTGACCGAGCAGGCCTGCACCTCGGGCTGCACGTCCGGCGCCGGCCCGAACGTGATCGCGGAATGGCCCGGCGGCAACGCGAACAACGTCTACATGTTCGGCTCCCACCTCGACGGCGTGTCCGCGGGACCCGGCATCAACGACAACGGCTCGGGCTCGGCGGCGTTGCTGGAGACCGCGCTCGTGCTGTCGCGCACCACCCCGTCGATGCTGAACAAGGTCCGCTTCGGCTGGTGGACCGACGAGGAGCAGGGCCTCAACGGCTCGCGCTTCTACGTCTCGCAGCTCTCCTCGACCGAGCGCGCGAAGATCAAGACCTACCACAACTTCGACATGATCGGGTCGGTCAACGGCGGCTACTTCATCAACAACATCAGCAGCGCCCAGTCCGTCCACATGAAGGCGTACTGGGACTCGCTGGGCCTGCAGCCGGAGGAGAACACCGAGGGCCGCAACCGGTCCGACGACGCGTCCTTCACCAACGCGGGCATCCCGGCGTCCGGGTACGCGATGGGCGCCAGCGCCCGCAAGACCGCGGCGCAGGCGACGAAGTGGGGCGGCACGTCGGGCGGCGCGTTCGACCCCTGCTACCACTCGTCGTGCGACACCACGGCCAACATCAGCGACACCCACCTCAACCGCGCGATCGACGGCATCGCCTACACCCTGTGGAAGTCGGCCGTCGGCAGCGGCACGCCCGGCGCCGACTTCTCCGTCGCCGTCTCGCCGGCGTCCGGTTCGGTGGCGGCGGGGTCCTCGGTCTCGGCGTCCGTCAGCACCCAGACGGTGAGCGGTGACGCGCAGACCGTGCAGCTGACGGCGTCCGGACTGCCCTCCGGCGCAACGGCTTCGTTCAGCCCCGCCGCCGTCGCCACCGGGTCGGGCTCGACGCTGACGATCAGCACCACGGCGTCCGTCGCGGCGGGCACCTACCCGGTCACGGTCACCGCGGCCGGGTCGTCGACCCGCACGGCCACGTACTCGCTGACCGTCACGGGTGGCGGTGGCGGCAGCTGCTCCGGCACCAACCCGAACGACGTCGCCATCCCGGACGCGGGCGCCGCGGTCGACAGCGACGTCGTGATCTCCGGGTGCTCCGCGACGCCGTCCACGGCCTCCGTGGTGACGGTGCGGATCGTCCACCCGTACATCGGCGACCTGACGGTGTCCCTGATCGCACCCGACGGCACGGCGTACACGCTGCACAACCGCAGCGGCGGCAGCGCGGACAACATCGACCGCACCTACACGGCCGACCTGTCGAGCGAGACCGCCAACGGCACGTGGAAGCTCCGGGTCCGCGACCTGGCCTCGTCCGACGTCGGCACGATCGACACGTGGGGCGTGAACCTCACGCCGTAGTCCCGCAGCGGCAAGTGGCCTCTTGGTTTACGGCCTCACTGGGTCTTCTGGGAGGCCACTTGCTCGGGCGACGATCGTCCTCGTGACGACCACCGTGGCGGAACTGGCCGCCGAGGACACCGCACTGGCCTTCGACGCGCTCCGCGAGCTGCGGCCCCACCTGACCTCCGCCGACGAGTTCGTCGATCTCGTGCGGGCCCAGCGGCGGGAGGGATACCGGATCGCCGCGTCGTTCGACTCGGCAGGCCGCGTTGCCGCGGTGGCAGGGTTCCGGCACGTCACGAACCTGTACGCCGGGCCGCACCTCTACGTCGACGACCTGATCACCCTCCCGCCGGCCCGCGGGCAGGGCCACGCGGGCGCGCTGCTGCGCTGGGTCGACGAGGAGGCCCGCCGCCTCGGCTGCGCGGGCGTCCACCTCGACTCCGGGACGCAGCGGCACGACGCCCACCGGCTCTACCTGAGCTCCGGGTACGTCATCCCCGCCTTCCACTTCTCGAAGAAGCTCTGACTCACGCCAGCCCGATCTCGACGACGACCTGACCGGTGGGACTCGGCGACCCGCCCTCCGGCTCCTCCGTGAGCGCCACCTTCTGCGCTCCCGGCACACCGCTCGCCACGAGCGGCGAGGTGGGGGAGGAGAGCACCCCGGCGGAGTGCGGGCCCTCGGCGTTGATCATCCACAGCTGGTAGACCCGGTCACCGGAGGGAGCGGGCAGGTCCTTGCCGAGGAACAGCATCTCGTTGCGGCTGGGCGACATGACGGCCGTGCCGGTCGCCCCGTTCGCCCCGCTGGCGCTGAAGATCTTCGCGTCCGGCGTCGACAGCAGGTCGGAGAACCGCCCGTACTGGCTGGACAGCTGCGCGAGCTGCTTCTCCTGCCCGGACTGCACGGTCTGCACCGCCACGAACGCCACCGCGACCAGGCAGGCGGCGGCGAGCAAAGCACCGGCCCGCCCGTACCCGCGAGCCCGGGGCACCCGAGCCGTGCGGGGCGAGAGCTGCCGCGTCTCGGCCGCGGCGGCGAGCACCCGCGCCTTCAGATGGGCGGGCGGCGGGAACTCGACGGCCTCACCCAGCCGCGCCGCCGTGGCCGCCAGCTCGGCGACCTCCGCGGCACAACTCTCACAGCGCGCGAGGTGCGTCTCGAACGCGGCCCGTTCACCATCGGACAACGCGTTGACGGCGTAGGCGCCGGTGAGCGTGTGCAGATCTGCGGATGTGCTTCTCATCCGGTCACCCCCATGCAGTCCCGAAGTCGGATCAGTCCGTCCCGCATCCTCGTCTTGACCGTGCCGAGCGGCAGGCCCAGCAAGCTCGCGACCTCCGGATACGAGTAACCCTGGTAGTAGGCCAGCAGCACCGACTCGCGCTGCAGCCCGGTGAGGAAGCTCAGACACCGGCGAACCTGCCGCTGCTCGAGCCGCCCGGACACCTGCTCGCTCACCTCGTCGAACGGCCGGTTGGGATCGAGCCGCGCCACGTGCTCCTCGCGGTGACTCGCGGCCTGAGCCGACCGAACCCGGTCGACGGCCCGCCGATGCGTCAGCGTGAGCACCCAGGTCATGGCCTTGCCCTTGGCAGGGTCGAACCGGGTGGCGGTCCGCCACACCTCGAGCATCACCTCCTGGAACACCTCCTCGGACTGGGCCTGATCCCGGACAACCCGTCTGATCAGCCCGAACACCGAACCGGACACGACGTCGTAGAGCCGCTCGAACGCGGACTCGTCCCCCCGCGCGACAAGCGCTAACAAGTCGTCGGCCGTCGGCTCGGCCAGTCCGACGTCGGGCGGAATGCTCTGCAACGCCCGCTCGCGCTTCGGCATCTGGCTCCCTCTTCTCAAGCGTGGACATGAGGTGTTCGGAGCGGCGCTCGTTTTGGATCGGTGCTGAATGAGCATTCGTCGCGACAGGCGCGGTGGCGTGGGTCGCACGGGAGGGAGTGGAGTGGCGAGGGAGGGGCGCGCGGCGGTGCGGATGGGAGCCGGTGGCGGGGATAACCACCCACCTACTTCCTCTCTGACGCGATGCCGAAGGCGAGCCGACAAAACCCCCGTACTTCCAAGCGAAGCCGAAGGCGAGCAGTCAACCCTTACGCCGATTAGAGCCGGTGAACCCACCAGTGGTTTGGCGATTGGGGCTTGACTTTGGGTGCGAGGTGCTACCCATATCGGGCTCGGCCGGTCGCGACGCGTCCGGCCTTTTCCGGCCGACTCAGCATCTCGCAAGGGCCCCGAAGTCAAGCCCCAATCGCGGATCGTCGCGCAGCGGCGATGCACCCAGATCTTTCGTCCGGGGGTGCAGGCCCACGCTGGAACAGCCACGGCCCAACGCAAAACAACCACGCTGGAACCGAGGGCCCACGAACCGCAGCTCAAGCCTTCCCCAATTGAGATGCATCAACCTCGTACGGTCCCTAACCTCAACCCATGAGGCTTGTGCTGTGGATCACCCTGGCGTGCCTGTGCGCGCACAGCGGAGACCTGCTGCTGGCCGCGACCACGACGGCGCTGCTCCTGGGCTGCGCCACCGACCGCGCCCGCTGCTGAGGTCGAACACGAACATCAAGGCCGGACCAACCAGGACCGGCCAGCTGGACCGGGCCAACCAACCTGGCCGCGGCAACGGCCAGTCGCGACCGCCCAGACCAGCCCGGACGTGATCACCTAAACCGGACAGCCGCCCGGTACGTACCCCCATGTGAGTGGGCAAGTCCGCCGCTCCCGCTCGACCCGTTCGCGGAACCACGAGAGGGCACACATGGGCCAACACCACGACAACCGCCGGACCAAGGTGATCGCGGCGAGCGTCGGCTTCCTGGCCGTCGCGATCACCGCCGCCACGTTCACGGCGAGCCAGGCGGCGCCCGAGGTGAGCACGACGCCCGAGCGCGCCACGGAGACGTTGCGGGACAAGGCCTCCACACCCGGTACCGCCTGGGCCGTCGACCCGAGCACGAACGAGGTCGTGGTCACGGCGGACAGCACGGTCACGGGCGCCAAGTGGGACAACCTGAAGTCCACGGTGGACAAGATGGGTCGCGGCGTGCGGCTCCAACGGGCCGAGGGCACGTTCCGGCTGTTCGCCGAGGGCGGTGACGCGATCTTCGCCGGCAACAGCCGCTGCTCGCTCGGCTTCAACGTCGTCACGAACGACAACCGGCCCGCCATCCTCACGGCCGGCCACTGCACCGCCGCCGGACGACAGTTCTCGCTGAACGCGGGCGGCCGCGCGGCCGCCACCGTGGCGCGGTCGACGTTCCCCGGCAACGGCGACTTCGCCCTGCTGACCTACAACAACCGCAACGTGGACGCGCCCAGCGAGGTCGACACCGGCAACGGCGGCAGGGTGCAGATCCGGCGCGCCGCCGAGGCCCAGGTCGGCCGGCAGGTGCAGCGCATGGGCAGCACGACCGGCCTGCGTTCCGGCCGCGTCACCGCGCTCAACGCCACGGTGAACTACCCCGAAGGCCGCGTCACGGGCCTCATCCAGACGACGGTGTGCGCCGAGGGCGGCGACAGCGGCGGCCCGCTGTTCACCGGCAACGGCGACGCGATCGGGCTGACCTCGGGTGGCAGCGGGGACTGCCGCCGCGGCGGTGTCACGTTCTTCCAGCCCGTCACCAAGGCGCTGGCCGCCGTGAGCGCGCGGATTCCCTAACGGACCGACTGCGCGAACGCGAACACCTTGTCCGGGTCGTACTTCGCGGCGACGTCCCGCAACCGCGCGAGGTTGCCGCCGTAGTAGGCCTCGGCCCACTGGGGCATCTGCGGGTCGATGTAGTTGACGTACCCCGTGTCCCCGACGAGGGCGCCGAGGCCGTCCCGCACCTGTCCCATCGCGCGGGCGGTCTCGGTGGCGCCCGCGGGTGGCGTCTTGAAGTAGATCTGCGCCGAGGCGAGGGCCGTGCGGTGCGGGAACGCCGTGGCGTCCTGCTTGACGTCGGCCACGGCGCCGCGCAGGCCGTCGAAGATCAGGTACGACTCGTCGGACCGGCCGTTCATCAACGCGACCGCCTGCGCCGGGTCGCCGATCGGCTCGCGGACCATCCTCGAGGACGCGACGAACGACTCGTGATGGACACCGGTGCCCGCGAAGTACTGCACTGCGCCGGAGTAGCTCCGCGGCTCGAGGAAGCGGCCGGCGGGCGCGGGCAGACCCGACAGCAACGACGACAGGCCTCCGGCCGACCCGACGAAGCACCCGCCCACGCGGCACGTCGGCTGCGCGCCGCCGCGGATGTTCAGGTTGGACCACAGCTCGTTCGGCGCCTGCGCGATCCACGTCTGCCACGCGCCGAGCACGTCCGCCGTGGCGCCGGCGGAGTACTCGAGCGAGAACACGGTGACCTCAGGCGCGGGCACCGTGGAGAACACGAACTCGGTGACGATCCCGAAGTTGCCGCCGCCACCGCCGCGCAGCGCCCAGAACAGGTCGGGCTCCTCGTCGGCCGACGCCGTCACCAGCCGGCCGTCCGCCGTGACGACCTGCGCCGACACCAGGGGGTCGCACGTCAGCCCGTACTTGCGCGCCAGCACGCCGATTCCGCCGCCCAGCGTCAGCCCCGCGACGCCGACGGACGGGCACGTGCCGGTGGGCAGGCATCGCCCCGAGGCGGCCAGCACGCGCGACACCTCGCCGAGCGGAGCGCCCGCGCCGATGCGGACCCGGTCGCCGGGCAGCACCTCGATGCCCGCGAGGTCGCGCAGGTCGATCTGCAGGCCGTTCTCCGGCGTGGAGTAGCCGGCGTAGCTGTGGCCGCCGCTGCGGGCCGCGACGGGCACGCGCCGCCGGGCTGCCTCGACACAGGCCTGCACGTCGGCGGCGGAGGCGACGCGGGCGACGGCGGCCGGCCGGCGGCTGTCCCACACCGGGTTGAAGCCGCGGTAGGCGAAGTCGTCCCCGCCGGGCAGCGCGAGCCGGCCGTTCAGGCGGGCCTTGAGCGCCGCCCAGTCCGGCGGTCCACTCGGGACGGACGAACTGGACGGTGCCGGGCTCGACGACGCGGGACCGGTGCCAGGAGGGGGAGTGGTGGTGCAGGCCGCGAGGGCGGCACCGGCACCGGCCAGCCCTGCGACTTTCAGAAACCCGCGTCGATCCACCCGGCCGATACTGGCACGACTTGATCACTCCCGCCCGCGGCGGCTACGGGACCAGCACGATCCTCCCGCCGGCCACCCCGTCCGCCTGGCGGCGCCACGCGTCGGACACGTCCGCG
The DNA here is from genome assembly GCF_036380075.1 of Lentzea sp. NCBI lineage: Bacteria > Bacillati > Actinomycetota > Actinomycetes > Pseudonocardiales > Pseudonocardiaceae > Lentzea > Lentzea sp. The sequence goes on from NZ_DASVFL010000248.1 coordinate 10,081, forward strand.
AACGGCACCACCTCGTGGTCGACCGCGAGCGAGCCCTCCACCGAGTACCGGGCGATCGTCGTGATCGCGTCGGCCCGTTGCCGCGCCGTCAGCTCGTTGTTGGTGTAACCGGACAAACGCAGCGAACGGCTGCGCAGCACCGACGACGTGATCGGGCACTGCTCGCCGGCCGACGCCCCGAGGTTCACCCACCGGCCGCCGGGACGCAGCGCCTGCGCGGCCGCGGCGGCGGGAGCACCGAACAACGGGTCGAGCAGCAGGTCGGCCCCGGCCGCCACCTCGGTGAAGTCGGCGTCCAGCCCGACCACCGCGTCGGCACCGGCTCGGCGCGCCCGTTCCCGCCCGGCATCGGAACGGGCCGCCGCCACCACCCGTCCGGCACCGGCCAGGCGCGCGAGCTGGATGGCCGCCTGCCCGACCGCTCCGGCGCCGAGCACGACCACCGTCTCACCGGGCGCGAGCTCACCGCGCCACGTCAACGCCAGGTGCGCGGCGACGGCGGAGAGCCCGAGAGCGGCGATCGCCACGGGGTCGACGCCCTCCGGCAGGAACACGAGGTCTTCCCGCCGTGCCGACGCCCGAGCCGCCATGCTCCCGTCACCCGGCGCCATTCCAGCGGAAGACGGGAACCACGCGGCACGCCCGTCGACCGTCCCGACACCCTGCACGCCAGGAACGTACGGCGTGGCGGGAACGCCGAAGTACGACGTTCCCGTGGCGCACAACAGGTCCAGCGGCGTCAGAGGCGCCGCCAGGACGTCGACGACCACCTCGCCGTCGGTAGGAACGGGCTCGTCCCGGTCGGCGAGCGACGGCGGCTCACCGGGACGGACGATCAGTGCTGCGCGCACGGTTGCAGCACGAAGTCGTAGCGGGCCTCGACCCACGGCACGTCGACCGTGGTGCCGTCGGGCGCGGTGCCGGGCTCACGCGGCTCGAAGGTGACCACGAGCTCCTGCTTGGTGCCGAACACGACGTCGCTGTCGAGGTACTCCGCACCCTCCTCGAACAGGTGCGTGATCAGCGGTTCGTGACCTTCCGCCGTCACCAGGAAGTGCACGTGCGCGGGCCGGAAGTGACTGATCCCGGTCTGCTCGATCAACGCGCCGACCGGTCCGTCCATCGGGATCGAGTAGCCCTTCGGCGCGATCGTCCGCACGCAGTAGGTGCCGTCCTCGCGCGGGTGGTACTTCGCCCGCAACCGCGCCTCGTCGACGCCGAGCTGCGACTCGTACGCGCCGTCGGCGTCGGCCTGCCACACGTCCAGCACCACGCCGGACACCGGCGAGCCGTCGAGCGACCGCACGGTCCCGCTGATGAACAGCGGCGTCCCCTCGACGTCGTCGGACATGTCGCCGCCGAAGCCGAGCTCGGGAGAGCCGTCGATGTGGAACGGGCCGAGCACCGTCGCGGGCGTCGCGGCGGGGTCGAACCGGTGGTTCATCTGCACGACCAGCATGCTCAGCCCGAGCACGTCCGAGGCGAGGATGAACTCCTCGCGCTTGGCGTCGCTGATCCGGCCGGTCGCGGTGAGCCACTGGATGGCGGCCATCCACTCGGCCTCGGTGAGCCGCACCTCGCGGGCGAAGTCGTGCAGGTGGCGCACGAGCGAGGTCAGCAGCTGGGCGGTCCGCGGGTCCTTCGCCGTGGCCCAGCGCTGCCGCGCCAGCTCAGTGATGTTGTCCTCGGTGACGAGCTGCATTGCTCACTCCTCTGCGGGCGCGACCGACCGCGTGTTCGAGTCCACGGACAGGAAGATGTCGTTGGCGACCGGGTTGCGCAGCTCCTCGGCGAGCTGCCCGATCAGGCCGGCCGTGCGGGCCAGCAACGCGAAGCCCCGCAACAGCTCCAGCGGCAGCCCGAGGTCGGCGAGCGCCGCACCGCACGTCCCGGCACCGTTGAGGGGCAACGTCTTGCCGAGCACCTGCGGGTGCACGCGGCCGATCGCGGCGAAGAGCGAGAGGTGCGGCCCGACCAGGCCTTCCTCCTCGGCGATCTCGTACAGCCGCGGCGTGCGCGGGTCGCCGGCCTTGTGCACGTGGTGCCCCAGACCGGGGATGCGGGCTTTTCCTCGCTCCTGAACGGTTTTCAGCGCGAGCGCGTCCCAGCCCTCGTCGTCGGAGGGCGGTTCCGCGGCCGTCACCACGGCGTGGAGGAACCGGCTCGCGTCCTCGGTGACGCCGAGGAACCGCGACCCGCCGCCCAGCAGCCCCGCCGCGAGCGCGCCCTGCACGGAGTCCGGCGCCGAGAGGTAGGTGAGGCGGCTGACGATCGCGGTCGGCGTGAACCCGTGGTCGGCGAGCGCCGCGAGCACCGCCTCGAACAACCTCGTCTCGCCCGGCGAGGGCCTGCGCTGGGTGGCGAGCCAGAACGCCAGCTCGCCGAACCCGACGCTGCCCATCACGTCACGCGCGAGGTCCTCGCCCAGCAACGTGATCGTGTCGGGCGTCGACGCGCCGAGCGCTGTCTCATAGACCGTCACGGTCCTCCTCCAACCAGGCGCGCAGCTCGGCGCCGTGCTCGTCCAGTCCCGGCGGCGGCAGCTCGTACACCGCGGGCGTCTCCGAGAAGCGGATCGGGTGCCGCGTGGTCGGCACGTCCCCGACCACGACGACGGGGTCGAGCCCGAACCGCTCCGCCATCGCGAACCCGCCGTCGATCGTGTTGATCGGCCCGCACGGCACCCCGGCCGCCACGAGCAGGTCGAACCACTCGACGGCGCCGCGGGTCCGCAGCCGTTCCTCCAGCACCGGCCGCAGCTCCTCGCGGTTGCGGGTGCGGTCGGCGTTGCGCGCGAACCGCGGGTCGTCCGGCACGTCGGGCAGCCCGAGCACCTCGCACAGCTTGCGGAACTGGCCGTCGTTGGCCGCCGCGACGATGAGGTCGTTGTCGGCGGTGGGCAGCGGCTCGTACGGGAAGACGCTCGGGTGCGCGTTGCCCATCCGGAACGGCACGGTGCCGCCCGCGACGAACGCCGAGCTGTGGTTCACCAGGCCCGTCAACGCCGACGACAGCAGGTTCACCTCGACGAGCTGGCCCTGTCCGGTCGCGTCGCGGTGGCGCAGCGCGGCGAGGATGCCGATGACGGCGTGGTTGCCCGCCATCACGTCGAACACCGAGATGCCCGCGCGGTACGGCGGCCCGTCCGGGTCGCCCGTCAGGCTCATCAGACCCGAGATCGCCTGCACCATCAGGTCGTAGCCGGGCACGTGACTGCCCTCGCCGGACCCGAACCCGGTGATCGACGCGTAGACGACCTCCGGGTTCGAGGCGCTGACCGAGGCGTGGTCGAGCCCGTACTTCGCGAGGCCGCCCGGCTTGAAGTTCTCGATCACGACGTCGGCCCGCCGGGCCAGTTCGCGGCCCAGCGCGGCGTCCTCCGGCTTGCGCAGGTCCAGGGCGATCGACCGCTTGCCCCGGTTGACCCCGAGGTAGTAGGTCGAGACGTCCTCCCGCACGGGCGGCATCCACGTGCGGGTCTCGTCCCCCTGGGGGCCTTCGACCTTGACGACCGAGGCGCCCATGTCGGCGAGGAGCATGGTGGCGTACGGGCCCGCGAGCACGCGGGAGAAGTCGGCGACGAGCAGTCCGTCCAACGGCCCCATCAGACGGACGTCCGGGTGTCGCCGCGGTAGTCCGTGTACGTGTAGGGGTTGTCGAGCACCTTCGACTCGGGGATGTCCGGGTTCATGCCCTGGTGCCACGCCTCCTCGCCGAGCTGCGCCCTGAGGTGGTCGACGGTCTGCTCGACCTGTGTGCGGATCGCCTTCAGGTCGACGCCGACGAGCTTGTGGTCGCGCTTCACGACCCGTCCGTCGACGATCACGGTCTCGACGTCGGAGCGCTGCGCCTGGAACGCCACGTGCCCGTACGGGTTGAGGATCGGGAACATCGCGGGGGAGTTCTCGTTGCGCAGCACCACGATGTCGGCCTTCTTGCCGATCTCGATGCTGCCGATGTCCGAGTCACGGCCCAACGCGCGCGCACCGCCCATGGTCGCCCAGTCGACGACGTGCTCGGCCCTCAGCGACGAGTGCGTGACGGTGTCGTTCTTGCCGTGTGCCGCCATGTGCTCGCGCGCCCGGTCGGCACCCAGCGTCGTGCGCATCGCGGAGAACAGGTCGCCGCTCCACCACACCGACGTGTCCATCGACAGCGAGACCGGGATGCCGTGGTCGCGGATCGCCCAGGTGGGCGGGTAGCCCTGGCCGGCGCTCTGCTCGCTCTCGGTCGACACGGAGATCGACCCGCCGGTGGCCGCGATGCGGTGGTAGGAGTCGGCGGACAGCGTCGCCGCGTGCACGTAGATCGACTCCGGCGTCATGAACCCGTTGTCGTGCATCAGCTTGATGCCGTCGTCGTTCGTCGCGCCCCACACGCCCGCATGTGTCGTCACGGGGACACCGAGCTCACGCGCGACCTCGAACGCGGGCTTCTCCGGGAACGCCGGGTCGCCGGTGACGTCGAACGCGAGCTGGAAGCCGAGCATGTCGTCGCCGGTGATGCGCCGCGAGACGAAGTCGCGGAACTCGGGCGTCGCCGTCCAGGCAGCGGGGCTGTCCTGGATGTTGCCGTACGCCAGGACGAACCGGCCGGGGACGGCCTGCAGCGCGTCGACGGCGGCGTCGGCGTGGTCGGTCGTCCGGAGTCCGTGCGACCAGTCGACGGTGGTGGTGACCCCGGCGTCGAGCGCCTCGGCGGCGCCGAGCAGGTTGCCCGCGTGGACGTCCTCGGGCCGGAAGACCTTGCCCCACTCCAGGTAGTACCAGACGAAGTACTGCGTGAGGGTCCAGTCGGCGCCGTAGCCGCGCATCGCGGTCTGCCACAGGTGCCGGTGGGTGTCGATCATGCCGGGCATCACGAGGCCGCCGGCGGCGTCGACCTCCTCGGTCCCCTCGGGCACCTCCAGCCCCGGCCCGATCGCGGCGATCCGGTCACCGACGACCAGGACGTCGTGGCCGGCCAGCACCCGGTGCTGACCGTCCATCGTCAGGACGGTGCCGTTTCTGAGGACAACAGGACGTCTTCCACCGACCATGACGGGCCTCCGTGACCGACAGGCGGACAAGTGTCCGTTGAATCCTCAACCTTCTCGGGGCACCCGTCAAGCCACCCCGGGCCGGAACTCGACGTGCGGCACCGAGTCCAGGCGCGCGAAGTCGGCGCTGATGTCGCCCGCGGCCTGCAGCAACAGCGGCAGGTGGTGCTCCAGCATCCGCTCGACGGACGTCTCGGCCGCGTGGCAGTTGACGTTGAGCGCCGCCACGACCGTGCCGTTGCCGTCCCGCAACGGCGCCGCGACCGACCGGATCCCCGGCGCGAGCTGCTCGTCGGTCAGCGCCCACCCGCGCGCCCGCACCTCCCGCAGCACGGCGTCCCGCTCGGCCGCGTCCGGCCGCCACCGCGCCGTGAGGCCCGACCGCGTCGGCTGTGCGAGCACGGCCTCCAGCTCGGCCGGCGGCAGCGCCGCGAGCTGCACCTTCCCCAGCGACGTGGGCAGGGCAGGGAACCGCGTGCCGATCTGCACCGACAGCGTGACGATCTTCGGCACCGCCACCCGCGCCACGTAGACGATGTCCGACCCGTCGAGCTGGGCGATCGAGCACGACTCGTCCGTGCGGGCACCCAGCCGCTCCATGTGCGGCCGGGCCACGTCCCACAGTCCCATCGACCGCACGTACGCCACGCCGAGCTCGAGCACCTTCGGCGTGAGCGCGAACCCGGCCTCGCTCTGCCGCACGTACCCGAGCTCGACCAGCGTGAGCAGGATCCGCCGCGCCGTCGGCCTGGCCAGCCCCGTCACCGACGCCACCTCGCTGAGCGGCATCACCGGACGCAACGGCCGGAACGAGCGGATCACGTCGAGTCCGCGGGCGAGCGCCTCGATGAAGTCGGGGCCGGTGTCAGGTCGAGCAGGCATGGCCCCAAGATAACGGACACCTGTCCGCTCGGCGGCCCTCGTCTAGCTGGAGAGCGTCTCGGCCTTGCGGTTCGCCCGCAGGCTCGTCAGCGTCACGACGCCCAGCGTGACCACGATGACCGCCAGCGAGACCGGCGTCGGGATCTCCGGCACCGCGGGCCAGATGCCGTGCGCCCAGTGCAGCACCAGCTTCACGCCGATGAACGCCAGGATGATCGACAGGCCGTGGTTGAGGTGCACGAGCTTCGCGAGCGCCGTGTGCAGCACGAAGTACAGGGCGCGCAGTCCGAGCAGGGCGAACGCGTTGGTGGTGAACACCAGGTACGGGTCCTCGGTGATGCCGTAGACGGCGGGCACCGAGTCGATCGCGAAGACCACGTCGGTGGCGAAGATCGCGACCACCACGATGGCGAGCGGGGTGAGGGCGCGCCTGCCGTTCTCGATGACGGTCATGCGGGTGCCGCGGTAGTCGTCGGTGACCGGCATGAGCCTGCGCATGAACCGCACGGACCGCATCTTCGAGATGTCCTTCTCGGCGGCGGCCTCACCGGTCATCGCCGCGTGCAGGATCTTCACCGCCGAGGCCAGCAGGACCAGGCCGAAGACGAGGAACGCCCACGTGCCGGCGGAGAGCATCGCGGCGCCGGCGGCGATGAAGATGCCGCGCAGCACCAACGCGCCGACGATGCCGTAGAGCAGGACGCGCTGCTGCACGGCCGGCGGCACGCTGAACGCCGCGAGCAGCAGCATGAAGACGAACAGGTTGTCGACCGAGAGCGACTTCTCGACGACGAAACCGGTGATGAACTCCAGCGACTGCCCGCCGCCGAACTCCCACCACAGCCAGAGCCCGAACACGAACGGCAGCGCCAGGTAGAACACGGACCAGCCCACGGCCTCGCGCAACGACACCTCGTGCGGGCGGCGGGTGACCAGGAAGTCGACGACCAGCAACGCGACCAGCACGGCGATGCTGATGAACCACAGTGCGGGTGATGCCACGGAACCGGGCACAGAGCTCTCCTCGAACGCGGTCGTTCGAGGTCTCCTTCACCCGCTGGGCGGGCGGCCTCCCGGGGACGCTGCGGAGCGTCCGTACTGACCGGGCAGGCGCTTGGGAAGTACTCCCCTCGGCGCCGACAGTATCACCGTCTTTAAAGGAAAAGTAAACTCGACCCCAAGGGTTGCGTCCGAAGTTGGCCGAGATCACAGGGTGGACGCCGTCAGCCGACGGTCCGGACGCGCCGCGTGATCTTGTCCCCCGCGCGAGCTACACGCGGATGTCCACCGCGTGGTGACGTTCGGCGGCACCGAAATCCATAGCGTTCCCGACAACGGCGGCACGGTGCCGCGAACGTCTGACGAAGGAACGCTCATGCGACTGTTCAAGCAGCTCGTGGTGGTGGTACTGGTCTCCGCGGCCGGCAGCGCGGCAACCCAGGCGATGGGCTGGAACCCGCCCCTGACGCTCGTCCTCGGCATCGCCACGGCGGTACTGGCACTGCTCGCGTACCGCTGGGTGGTGCGCAAGACGGAGAACCGCGAACCGGAGGAGGTGGACTTCAAGACCGCACCGAAGGCCCTCGGCCGCGGTGTCCTGATCGGACTGGGCATGTTCCTGGCCGTCATCCTGAACATCGCGCTGCTCGGCGGGTACGAGGTGAAGGGCTGGGGGTCGTTCGGCGGCGCGGTGGCGATCTTCGGGTTCATGGCGGCGGCCGCCGTGACCGAGGAGGTGATGTTCCGCGGCGTGCTGTTCCGCATCGCCGAGGAACGGTTCGGCACCTGGATCTCCATGACGGTCACCGGTGTGGTCTTCGGGCTCATGCACTTCTTCAACCCGAACGCGACGCTGTGGAGCTCGCTCGCGATCGCCGTCGAGGCCGGGTTCATGCTCGCCGCCGTCTACGCCGCGACGCGCAACCTGTGGGTGCCGATCGGCGTGCACTTCGCCTGGAACTTCGCCCAGGGCGGCATCTTCAGCACCAGCGTCTCCGGCAAGGACGCGCCCCAGGGCCTGCTCGACGGCGCGACCTCCGGGCCCGTGCTGGTCTCGGGTGGCGAGTTCGGTCCGGAGGCGAGCCTGTACACGTTGGCCGCCGGTGTCGTGGTGACCGTCGTCTTCCTGTGGCTGGCCAAGCGACGGGGCACCGTGGTCCCGCGCCGTACCGCTACCCTCGTCGCGTGATCAGCCTCCTGCGGCGGATTCCCGATCTGTGGCGCCGCCTGGACGTCACGGTGCAGGACGCACCGCTCGCGCTGGCGCTGGCGCTCGCCTCCTTCGTCCCCGCGCTGGACGACAAGGGCACGCACCTCGGTGACGTGCCCGGCCGTCCGATGGACGCGCTCGCGCTCGTGGTGATCGCGTTCGAGTGCCTGCCGTTGATCGTGCGCCGCCGGTGGCCGTTGGTGTCCATCGCGCTCGTGTCCGCCGCGTTCGCCGCGGACCAGCTGACCGGCTACCACACCGTCGCGGGAACCGCGTTGCCCTTCGCACTGGTCAGCGCCGGCCTGCACCTGACGCGCTTCCGGTGGACGGCCGTGGTCGTGCTGTCCGCCGCCTACGTGGCACTGGCCGTGGCGCTGGACCGGGGCCCGTCGGACGAGACCGTGGCGGGGTTCGTCACCTTCTACCTCGCCCTGGTCGCCGCGTGGGCGATCGGCGCGTGGCTCCGGTTGTCGCGCAGCGCCGAGGCCGAACGCCGCGAGCACGTCGCGGAGGCCACCCGCATCGCCGAGCGCACGTCGATCGCCCGCGAGCTGCACGACGTGGTGACGCACCACGTGACGGCGATGGTCGTGCAGGCCGAGGCGGCGCGGTACCTGACCGCGGCTCCCGAGCGGCTGGACCGGACGTTGCAGACGATCACCGACACCGGCCGCCGGTCGCTGACGGACCTCCGGCACCTGCTCGACCTGCTGAACCCGGACCACAACCCGGAGTCCGTCGGCGACCTGCGCAGCCTGGTCGAGCAGACGCGGCAGGCCGGTCAGCCGGTGGAGTTCGCGGAGGAGGGCGAGGCGGTGCGCGACGCGGGCAGCGCCGAAGTCGTCGCGTACCGGGTCGTGCAGGAGGCGTTGACCAACGCGCTGAAGTACGCGCACGGCAACCCGACCAACGTCCACGTCCGTTACGGAGAAAGAGAAATCACCGTGGAAGTCGGCACGGAGGGCGCCAGGAGGTCGGCGGCGGCCAGCGGCAGCGGACGCGGCCTGGCGGGGCTGCGCGACCGCGTCGACGTGCTGGGCGGTGAGTTCACGGCAGGGCAACGGGAAGGCGCCTTCGTGGTCCGCGCGCGCATTCCGGCGGGGAACCCGTCGTGACGGCACCGGTCCGCGTCCTGGTCTGCGACGACCAGGCCCTCATCCGCACCGGGTTCGCGACGATCATCGACGCGCAGCCCGACCTGGAGGTGGTGGGGGAGTGCGGTGACGGCCGCGCGGGAGTCGACCTCGCGCGACGGCTGAAGCCCGACGTCGTGGTGATGGACGTGCGGATGCCGGTGCTCGACGGCATCGAGGCGACCCGGCTGCTCGCCGGCGCCGGCGTCGCCGACCCGGTGAAGGTCCTGGTGGTGACGACGTTCAACCTCGACGAGTACGTCTACGAGGCGCTGCGCGCGGGCGCGAGCGGGTTCCTGCTGAAGGACGCCCCGCCTCCCCAGCTGCTGCAGGGCATCCGCACCGTCGCGAGCGGTGCCGCGCTGCTCGCTCCCGAGGTGACCCGCCAGCTCGTCGGCCGCTACGCCGCCCGCATCCGCCCGGCGAACGGCACCCAGTCCGAGCTCCCGCTCGCACCGCGGGAGCTGGAGGTGCTGCGGCTCATCGCGGAAGGCCTGTCCAACAGCGAGATCGCCGCCGCTTTGGTGATCAGCCAGGAGACGGTGAAGACCTACGTCTCGCGCATCCTGACCAAGCTGGACCTGCGCGACCGCGTGCAGGCCGTCGTCTACGCCTACCGACGCGGCCTGGTGACCTGAGGCCTGTGTCGAAGTCCATGTCCGCGACAGCCGGGCCTGAGGCGGCCCCTGGGGGCACGGCCGGGCTACCCACGTACAACACCGGTACGCGGGTCGTCCGGCCGCACCGCCAGGAACCACCTCAGGCGCGGCTATCATCGAACGGGACTTCGACACAGGCCTAAGGCCAGACCAGCCGCCACAGGTGCACGACCAGGAACAGCGCCGGGACCATCAGCGCCACCTTGCCGAACACCGCGAGCATCGCGCGGTTGCTGCGAACCCCCAGCGCCCGCCTGTGCAGCCCGGTCTCCGTGAGCGCCGCCTGGATGGCGCGTGCCACGTAGAAGACCGGTGAGCCGTACCGGTTCTTCTCGCCGGGGAACGGTCCCACCTCCCGCACGCGCGGGCGCCAGTCGTCGTCGAACACCACGACCGCCGCCGTCCACTTCCCGGCGGTGCCGCCCTGCAGCCCGGTCGGCGCGGGCAGGAGGGCGTCGAGCCGGTCGACGTCGTGCCCTCCCGGCACCAGCAGCACCAGCTTGGCCGGGGGCTGGTTCGCGCGGGCCTGTTCGACCTCCCACCACAACCCCTCGCCCTCGCCGAGCCTGATGACGATCAACTGGGCCAGGTCCATCAACGCGAGCACGCCGTCCTGCCAGTCGTCGCCCGGCAGGTAGAACCGCGCGGCCCCCAGGTGCGGCAGCCGCTCCTGCGGCCGGCCCACCGCCACCACCGGCCCGAACGCCCCGAGCGCGCCGACCAGCTGCTCCTCCCGCGAGTGGATCGGGAGCAACCCGGACGACAGCGCGCCGGGGAGGTCGTCCACCACCGCGGCGGTCCGGTCGTCCTCGAAACCCCGCAGGTACAGCACGGGTTCGCGGAAGTCGGAGCTGACCGCCTGCGCCGCGCTCCGCGCCGAGCGCGGCCGCGAGTACCGCAGGACGAAGAACGCGACCGCCAACCCGGCGAACCCGCCCACGACCATGAGACCCCTGACGCCCCAGGGGATGTGCTGCGCTCGGGTGGCCGCCACGACGCTCAGGAAGCCCGCGACCATCACCACGTACCCGGCACCGCTGACCACCGTGAACACCGGCCGCCGCCACGCCGGCCGCTTCGGCACGAACCGGTTGACCAGCGCGACGACCTCGGCGTTCGCGGCCCGCCTGCGGTGCAGGAGCACGCCCGCCGCCACCACCAGGAGTGCGGCCGCCACCAGCCACGGCCAGGCCAGCTCCCAGGTCCGCGCGGTCTCGGCGTCGAGCGCGTCTTGGTCCTCGGTGAGCCGGCGGGGCACGTCGTCCACGAACCGGCGGGCGAGGTCGAAGTCGCCGTCCTCGGCCGACCCGGTGGCGAGGGAGAACGACGCCCGGACCGTGCTCTCGTCCGATCGGTGCTCGTCGAACCAGGCATCGATCTCCCGCACCGCGGCGAGGTCCCGGCGGTCCAGTGCGGCGAGGTAGGCGGCGTACCGCTCGGGGGCGTCGCCGAAGCCGACGCTCGCGCGCAGGTCCTGGCCGGCCGTGATGGCCAGCATCAACGCCGCGTAGGCGACGACAGCCGCTGCCGCCGTGACGACCCTGGTCAGTGTTCGCACGGGCGGTAGCTGATCACGGCCGGGGCGACGGGGGAGGCGGTTCGCGGCGGGATCGCCCGAAGCGACCAGCGCCCTACCGGCGCGTGATCGCCGCGAGCACCAGCTCCCGGATCTCCGCCGCGATCTCCTCCACCGCGAGCGGCGGCTCGTGCGCCTGCCACTCCCGCAGCAACCCGGTGATCGCCCCCACCAGCGCGATCGCCGTCAGCCGGTACGACCGCGCGGGCGCAGTCCCGGCCTCCGCCGCCCGCCGAGCCTCCGACTCGATGAACGACGCCCACGTGCTCACCCACCGCACGTGCTGCCGCTCGATCTCCGCGGTCACCCCGACGGCCTCGACGTAGGCGAGCCGCGCCGCCCGCGGGTCGGCGACGACGCTCGACACGAACACGTCCAGCAGGGTCGTGACGCGCGCGTCCAGGTCCGACGCGTCCAGCGCGGCGAGCGCCGTGCGGACCTCGGCGAACGCCGTCGCGTTGACCAGGTCGTGCAGCGAGCGGAGCAGCTCCTCCTTCGAGGCGAACTCCTCGTAGAAGTTGCGCGTGGAGACACCGGCCGTCGTGCACAGCTCCGAGATCCGGGTGGCGGTGAAGCCGGTCGACGTGAACAGCGCCAGGCCCGCTTCCAGCAGCCGGGCGCGGCGGTCCGCCCTGCGCTGCTCCGGTGAGATGCCGGCGTAGGCCCGTGCCACCCGCGTACCCCCATCTGGTAACTGGGATTGCCAGATTACGTGCGTGCAACCTGCCGCGCACTCCGGGCGTCTAGACCTGTGCGCGGGCCTTCAGCTGCCGGTCGCACTCGGCTCGAGTGCGGGGCAGCCGCTCGTGGAGTAGCGGGTGTTGAACTCGAAATGCCACTGCTCGTTTTCGTAACGGCGGCACCAGCCGAGGGTGCTGCCGTTTTTCTCGACCCATACAGCCGATTCGATCGGCTGGATGTCGACGGCGATTCCGAGAACGTGCATCGAACGGTCCGGCGGGTTCAGCACGTAGCGCGAGGCGAGTTCTTCGGTGCCGAACTTCTTCACCGCCTCGTCGAACTCCTTCTGCTGTTGCTGGCGGCTGCGCTTGCCGTCGTTCAGGCAGAGCTGAACGCCCTGCTCAGAGGCCTTCGCGCGCAGCGCCAGCCACGCCTTGAGAACCTCGGGCGCCAGGCCCTCGGGCTTTTCGTCGAAGTACCGCGCGTCGATCGGGCACGGCGGTCCGTTCGGCGGTCCCGGCACTTCCGCGAGGATGGCGAGCGCCTTTCCCGGATGACGGTCGAACACGAGCGTCAATCTGCCCAGGTATCCCAGCGCACCGCCGGCGGAAACCACGAGTGCGACGATCACGAGCACGCCCAGCACGACGCGTCTGGAGGTCTTGGACATGAATCGGATAATACGGGTTGGAGCGGAGGGCTCTGTCAGCAACCCGTAACAGTCCGTCTGCAGCTGTGTCCCGGCGAACGTGTCACGCACCACATCCATTCGGCCCAGTGGGCGCGGGAATTGTGATCGGTGAACGAATTCTGGCCCCTTTCGCCGCCGTGAAACGTGCTGGCAACATCTGCGTCGGCCGAGAACCGGCCCGCTTTTGTGAGGTCTCAGGAGGACCGCTTTCATGTCCGGCCGCATTACCGCTTTCGCCGCTGTGCTCGTCTCCCTTCTCGCCTTCGCCGGCACCGCGCAGGCCGCCCCGGCACCCCACCGGGCGACCGCGCTCGTGCTCTCGGTCCGGTACTCCGACGTCGAGGGCGGCGCCTTCCGGGCGACCGTCCTGACCTGCGGACGAGGTGACCATCATCCGCGCGGGGCCCTCGCCTGCGCGACGCTGGCCGCCACCGGGACCGACCTCGGGGCGATGACGTCCGACGACAGGGCGTGCACTTTCCTCTACGCGCCCGTCGAGGTCTCGCTGTTCGGCTTTTGGCGCGGTGAGCCCGTGAACGAGGTGCACACCTACCCGAACTCGTGCGTCATGCTGGCGCACACCGGTGCCTTGTTCGATTTCTAGGCACCGGCCATCAATGTGGGGCGGGGCGCGGCAGGGGCGCCCCGCCCCACATTCTTTTGCGCCGCGGACGTGTGCTGCGCCGAATGGCGGATGGGCCTTCCGGTGTGCGAAGGTTGGATCATGGCCGCCACCACCTCCCGCTTCCCCCTGCTCTCCTGGACGACCATCGCCCCCGTGCTCGGCGTGCTCCTGCTCGCCCTGACCTGGGGACGTGACCTCGGTGGCGTGCTCGTCGCGCTGGTCGCCCTGGTGCTCGCCGCGACCGTGCTCGCCGCCGTGCACCACGCCGAGGTGGTGGCGTTGCGGGTGGGGGAGCCGTTCGGGTCGCTGGTCCTCGCCGTCGCGGTGACGGTCATCGAGGTGGCCCTGATCGTCACGCTGATGGTGTCCGGCGGCCCCGACGCGTCCTCGCTGGCGCGGGACACGGTGTTCGCGGCGGTCATGATCACCACGAACGGCATCGTCGGCATCGCGCTGCTGCTGGGCGCGCTCAAGCACGGCACGACCCTCTTCAACGCCGAGGGCAGCGGCGGCGCGCTCGCCACCGTGATCACGCTCGCCACCCTCACGCTGGTGCTGCCGACGTTCACCACGTCCACGCCCGGTCCCGAGTTCTCCGGCCCGCAGCTCGTGTTCGCCGCGCTCGCCTCCCTGGCCCTGTACGCGATGTTCGTGTTCACGCAGACCGTCCGGCACCGCGACTTCTTCCTCCCGGTCGACGAGGACGGCGTCATCGAGGCCGACGAGCACGCCGAGGCGCCGACCGGCAAGGCCGCGCTCGCCTCGCTCGGCTTCCTGGTCGTCGCGCTGGTCGCGGTGGTCGGCCTCGCGAAGATCGAGTCGCCCGCGATCGAGGCGGGCGTGCGCGCGGCCGGCTTCCCCCAGTCGTTCGTCGGTGTCGTCATCGCCCTGCTGGTGCTGCTGCCCGAGACCATCGCCGCGGCGCGGGCGGCGTTGCGCGACCGCATCCAGACGAGCATCAACCTCGGCTACGGCTCGGCGATCGCGAGCATCGGCCTCACGATCCCGACGATCGCCCTCGCGACGATCTGGCTGGACGGCCCGCTGATGCTCGGCCTCGGCTCGACGCAGATGATCCTGCTGCTGCTCACGGTCCTGGTCAGCGTCCTGACGGTCGTGCCGGGCCGCGCGACCCGCCTCCAGGGCGGCGTGCACCTGGTCCTGCTGGCGGCGTTCCTGTTCCTGGCCGTCAACCCGTAGAGCACGGCGTCGACCCGAACGTCGTATTGCCCCGTTGCGACGTTCAGCCCTAAGTTGCGGTAACGCCGGTTACCACAAAGGGGTCCCACCGATGCCGCTCCGCGCCGTGCTCGCCGCCGTTCTGCTGCTGTTCTCGCTGGTCACACCCGCGCACGCCGCCGCACCGGGTGAGCTCGTCAGCAGCAGGGAGGTGGCGTGGCACCCGGAGCCGCTGCGGCTGCTGCCCGCGCCGGTGAAGGCCTACTACATCCGCTACCGCTCGACGTCCGCGACGGGCGAGGGCAACGTCGTGTCCGGCATGGTGCTGGTCTCGCCACTGCCGTGGACCGACGGCCCGCGCCCGATCGTCGCCTACGCGATGGGAACGCAGGGCATGGCCGACCGCTGCGCGCCCTCACAGCAGCTGCAGAACGGCACCGAAGTCGAGATCGCGTTCCTCGCGCAGGCGATGTTCCAGGGCTGGGCCGTGGCCGTCACGGACTACGAAGGCCTTGGTACGCCAGGGGACCACACGTACGCGGTGTCCCGTTCGGAGGGACGCGCCCTGCTCGACGTCGCCCGTGCCGCCGTCTCGGTCCCGGGCCTGTCCGCGGACGCGCCCGTCGGTGTGTTCGGCTACTCCCAGGGCGGTCAGGCCGCGTCGTCCGCCGCCGAGCAGTGGCGGTCCTACGCGCCTTCGCTGAACGTGGTCGGCGTCGCCGCGGGCGGAGTGCCGGCCGACCTGAACGCGGTGGCGAAGTCCAACGACGGCGGCGCCGGTTCGGGACTGGTGTTCGCTGCCGCCGCGGGCTACGCCACGGCCTATCCGGAACTGCCGCTGTCCTCGGTCCTCAACTCCCGCGGCCGGCAAGTCGTCGACCGGATCCGCGACTCCTGCGTCGCCGAGATCGCCCTGGTGGCACCGTTCACGCGGCTGAACTCGCTGGCCACCCGGCCGGACGTCATCCAGGACCCGTTGTGGCAGAAGAGGTTGGCGGAGAACGCGCTCGGCTCGGTGAGGCCCGCCGCGCCCGTCTACCTCTACCACGGCACGCTGGACGAGCTGATCCCGTTCGGCGTCGGGCAGAAGCTGCGCTCGCAGTGGTGCGCGCTCGGCGCCGACGTGCAGTGGACACCGCTGCCGCTGCTCGGGCACGTCACCGCCGTCAGCGCGTGGGGCTCGACCGCGCTCACCTGGCTCGGCGACCGGTTCGCGGGCAGGGCGACCCGCCCGAACTGCTGACCCGGCGGGGAGCGGCCGCTCTGACATGATCGGCCCATGAGGTGTGTGGTGCTGGACGACTACCAGGGCGTGGCCCTCGCGAACGCCGACTGGTCGGGTCTCGACGTGACCGTGGTGCGCGAGCACCTCGCCGACCCGGTCCCGGCACTGGCGGACGCCGAGTGCGTCGTGGTCATGCGCGAACGAACCCCGTTCCCCGCCTCGCTCTTCGCCCGGCTACCGCACCTGAAACTGCTCGTCACCAGCGGCATGCGCAACGCCTCGATCGACCTCCCCGCCGCCCGCGACCACGGCGTCACGGTCTGCGGCACCGGCAGCGAGAAAACCCCGCCGACCGAACTCACCTGGGCGCTGGTCCTCGGCCTCGCCCGCCACGTGGCCGTGGAGAACGCGGCCTTCCACGCGGGCGGCCCGTGGCAGAGCACCGTCGGCGTCGACCTGGCCGGCGCCACCCTGGGCCTGCTCGGCTTCGGCAAGCTGGGGACCGCGGTAGCCCGCATCGGCACGGCGTTCGGCATGGACGTCGTCGCCTGGAGCCCGAACCTGACGCAGGACCGGGTCGAACCGGAGGGCGTGCGCCTGGCGTCGAGCCTGCATGACCTGTTGGGGCAGAGCGACTTCGCGTCCATCCACCTCGTGCTGAGCGACCGCACCCGCGGCCTGGTCGACGCGGCGGCGCTGGCCTGCCTCAAGCCGTCGTCGTTCCTGGTCAACACCTCGCGCTCCGGCATCGTCGACTCCGCCGCACTCCTGAAAGCGTTGCGGGAGCGGCGGATCGCGGGCGCGGGCCTCGACGTGTTCGACGTGGAGCCCCTGCCGCTGACCGACGAGCTGAGGACACTGCCGAACGTCCTCGCGACACCGCACGTCGGGTACGTCACGCAGGCGAACTACCGCACGTACTTCCGCGAGGCCGTCGAGGACATCCACGCGTTCGTCGCGGGTGAACCGATCCGGCAGCTCTAGCCACTCATTACCTACCGGTAGTAAGTTCGCCGGCATGACACCCGACGCCTCCGCGCACATCGACGTCGCCGCCACCCCGCAACGGGTGTTCGAGCTGGTCAGCGACCTGCGCGGCCTCAGCGGGGTCGCCGAGGAGTACGCGGGCGGCAAGTGGCTGAACGCCGCCGGCCCGCGCATCGGCGCCCGGTTCCGCGGCGTCAACAAACGCGGCTGGCGCGTGTGGCCGACCACCGCGACCGTCACCGACTGCGATGCCACGCGGTTCGCCTTCGAGGTGAAGTCACTCGGCCTGGCCGTGTCGCGCTGGCAGTACGACATCGAACCGACCGGCACGGGCTGCCGGGTCACCGAGTCGACCTGGGACCGCAGGCCCGCTTGGTACAAACCTCTCACGGTGCTGGCGACCGGCGTCTCGAACCGCGCGGTGACCAACCAGCGCAACATCGAGGCCACGCTCGAGCGCCTGAAGAGCGTCGCCGAGTCCGCCTGACCACCTGCGCAATCTGCATTTCCGCAAATGCTGTCGCCCCGGCACTTCAAGCGATGCCGAAGGCGAGCAGTCTTTTCCGTGCGCCGATTAGAGCCGGTGAACCCACCCGTTCTTGTGCGATTGAGGCTTGACTTCGAGTGCGAGGTGCTACCCCTTTCGGGCTCGGCCGGTTGTGAAGCGGCGATGAACCCCGCTCTTTCGTCCGGGGGTGCACGCCCACGCTGGAACAGGCACGCAACCACCCAACAGGACCACGCTGGAACTCGCCGGGAACCGCCGGCCCCAGAACCTTAAACCAATTTAAAAGCAGGAACTTTCGAGTCCACCCTGAACCCTCTCCGTGACCTCCCCGTAGTCATCGGTACACACCGAACGGACCACCCCGAGGAGACACAGAATGGGCGCTCGACACCGCAAGCCCGTCATGATCGGCGCGGGCGCCATGCTCGCGGTCGCTGCTGTCGCCGGCGGCATCTTCGCCTTCAGCAGCACGAACTCGAACGCGGCGGAGGACTGCGGCGGCCTGGACACCGCCCTGCAGAACAACCTCACGTTCATCGCGGGCCAGCAGGCCAACCCGGACGCCCAGTCCGACGCGCGCATCGCCAACCGGCAGGCGGTGGTGAACCTCATCAACCAGCGGCGCGCGGCGGCGGGATGCGGTGGCAACGTCCAGGCGCAGCCGGAGAAGGGCCAGGCGGCGACGTCGGGCGAGGACTGCGGCGGCCTGGACAAGGCGTTGCAGAACAACCTGACGTTCATCGCGGGCCAGAAGGCGAACCCGGACTCCCAGTCCGAGGCCCGCATCGCGAACCGCCAGGCCGTGGTCGACCTCATCCAGCAGCGGCGCAAGGCGGCGGGCTGCGCGGGTGACGGCGGCGCGGCCAACGCCGGCCAGGGCCAGAACCAGGGCAACGGCAACCAGGGCAACGGCAACCAGGCGACGGCCCAGCCCACCGCGCAGCAGCCCACTGCCCAGCAGCCCGCGCCGGACCAGGGCGGCGCCACCGGTCAGCAGGTCTGCGTCGGCTCGACCGTCACGCTGTCCGGTGAGGGCGGCGCGCCCGCCGCGTCGAGCGGCACGTTCCCGGTCGGCACCACGCTGAAGGTCACGAACCTGGACAACAACAAGTCCACCACCGTGAAGGTGGCGTCGGTGTCCGGCAGCTGCGCGCTGCTGAACAACGCGGCGTTCGAGCAGGTCCGCGAGCCCGGCAAGTTCCTGATCCGCCGGGCGCGCATCGAGAAGATCGGCTGATCGACCGTCCACAACGGACGGCCACTCCCGGCGAGACGCGGGGGAGTGGCCGTCCGTTGTGCTGTGCGGGGCCAGGTGGGATCTTGGCAGGGCCCCCGACCCCGGAGTGAGCCCGTGACCGAGCAAGAGGCACCGACGTCCGTCTTCCGGAACACGGCGTTCCTGCGGCTGTGGACAGGGACGACAGCGTCGGGCCTGGCGATGTGGGCGATGCCGTTCGTGCTGGGACTGGCGGTGCTGGAGCGCTCGATCACCGCCGTGGACCTGGGTGTCGTCCTGGCCGCGCGAACCGTCGGGTTCCTGGCCGCGGTCCCGGTCGCGGGAGTGCTGGCCGACCGCCACCCCCGCCGGGTCGTGGTCTTCTGGTCCTGCCTGACGGCGGCGCTCCTGACACCGGTGATCGCGCTCGGCATGGGGAAATCCCCGCTGCTCATGGCCGTCGCCGCGACGGTCGTCGGCGCGGGCCAGGGTGCCTGCCGGCCGGCGTTCCAGGCGATGGTGGCCGAGGTGGTGCCGGAGCAGGGACGGCAGCAGGCCAACGCGGCCACCACGCTGGCGGTCAGGGTGACGACGCTCGTGGCACCGAGCCTGACCGCGCTCGCGGCTCTGCTGGTCAACGCACGCGGTCTGCTGGCGGCCACGGCCGTCGTCTGGCTGGTCGCCGCGCTCGTCCCGCCCAGGGGCCAGGGCAGGCGAGGACCCGCCACCGCCACCCGCGCGAGCTTCGCGACGGACTTCCTCGACGGCATCCGGGAGGCACGCCGCCACCCGTGGCTGCTGGCCGGGCTCGGCGCGCTGACCGCCGTCATCGCCACGGGCTACTCCGCCACGGCTGTCGTGCTGCCGCTGGTGAGCAGGGACCGCTACGGCACCGAGGCCGTGCTGGCCGCCGCCACGACCGCCTACACGATCGGCGCGCTGGCCGGGGCGGTGCTGATCGCCCGCTGGCGGCCGAAGGCGGCGGGCTGGGTCGCGCTCGCCGGGCTCGCCCTGTACGGGCTCATCCCGCTCGTCCTGCTGGTGCCGGTGCACCCGGTCGCGGTGGTCGCCGCCTATGCCGTCACGGGGATCGGCATCGAGCTGTTCAACGTCCCGTGGTTCACCGCCGTGCAGCGCGAGGTCGAGCCGTCCAAGCTCGCCCGCGTGTCCTCGCTCGACTTCCTGCTGTCCTACGGCCTGGCGCCGGTCGGGCTGGCGTTCATCGCGCCGGCGATCGAGGCGTTCGGCGTCAGCGCGGTGCTCGGCGCCTGCGCGGTGATCTGCTTCGCGGTGCCCGCCGCGGCCGCGCTCGTCCCGTCGTCGCGGCGGTTCAGCACGAGGTAGCTACCAGGTCCAGCGGAAGCCGCGCACGCCCGGCTGCACGTCCAGCGCCACGTCCAGCAACGTGCGGCCGGGGTCGACCGCGGAGCCGTCGGCGAGCTGGAGGACGGACGCGGGCACGTCGCCCTCGAACGTCACCTCCAGCACGTACTCCCGCGCCGGCAGGCGGAACTTGCGCTCGTAGCTCGTCGCGAGCGGACCCGGTGCCTGGTTCACGAGCTCGTGCTCGATCACGACGCTCTCGCCGTGCAGCAGCGGCCGCTCGAACACCAGCTCCGCGACCAGCAGCCCCTCCGGCTCGTCCGTCACCACCCGGCCGACCATGCAGTTCTTCAACGCCCTGACCTGGGGGAGCGGCCGGTCGCGCTCGTCGACGTGCATGATCACGACCCAGCGGTCGGGACCGTTCATCGACGCCGACAGCACCTGCCGCGACCGGAAGCCCCGCTCGGTGCGGTCCGCGCCGACCGTCACGAAGTCCTGCTGGCTGACCCGCACGAGCTGGTCGTCCCACTGCGTGTCGAGGTCGTGCAACGCGTGCTCGACGGGCCTGGGGGACGGCCAGAACGACGACAGCGGCGCCGGGGCCCTGCGCAGCCGCCTGCCCCGTGACCGGGGCGGTCCGAGCAGCTCGGACAGGTGCCCCGGCGGCACCTTCAGGATGTGCTCCAGGTGCACGACGGCCTGCAGCGACTTCGTGCGCTCCGGCCGGCTGCGGCCCGTCTGCCAGTAGCTCAGCGTCGCGAGCGACACCGACACGCCGTTCTGCGACAGGTGCTCGCGCAGGCGCTCCAGACCGAGACCACGGTTCGTGATCGCCGTCCGGAGCGCCTCCGCGAACTCGTCCACGCAGGTCACGCTAATCCATTCACTGGTCCTGCTGAAGTGGCTGGTGCGGCCGGTAGGTCACCTGGCGGCCGGCGATCACCATGTCGATGTCGACGGTCTCCTCGAACGGCGGGCCCATCGGCCGCACCAGCACCGGCTGACCCGACGGCGGGTGGATCCGGACGTTGACGCTGAGCTGCGTCGCGATCAGGTGCGCCACCAGGTCACGCGCGTTGCCTGCGCCGGTGTTCTCGGCCTCGGTCTGCAGGTGCCAGTTGTGGCTCTCCACCAGCGCGCCGCCCAGGTGGTTCGGGTGCATCGGCCGGTCGGCGGTCCAGTCGGCGACCTCCCTCGTCACCGCCCGGTGGGTCGCCGCGAGGGTCACCACCTGCCGGCGCAGCCCGTCCGGGTCGAGACCCGTGGCCTGTCCGATGGCCGTGTAGAGGCCGTTCGGGGTGACCGGCGGCGGGGTCGGACCGCCCAGCACCTGCTCGTGCAGGTACCGCAGCTGCGCCTGGACGGCGTCGGTCTGGTCGCCCCGCAGCGTGCCCGGCCCGGTGGACGAACCGGCCCCGGGGGTCTCGGCCGGCTGGGGACGGGCCTGGGGCTCCGCGTTCGGCCGGACCCACGTGCCCGTCGACGGGGCGGTGACCTGCTGCGGGGTCGTGACCTCGGTCGTCGCCCCCGTCACCCACGGCGTCGCGGGCGCGGCCGTCTCCACGGGGCTGGCCGGTGGCGTCACGTCGTCGTCGACGACGTACAGGGCCTGCAGCGCCGCCTTGAGCTCGGCGATCTTCGCGTCGGTGAGCTCGACGCCCAGCCCGGTCTGCAGCGCCGCCCTGTTGTCCGCCGCGGCCCTGGTGAACTCCTCCGCGCTGACCACGGTGTTCTCCGGGAGAACCTCGGAGGTGGTCAGCATCCGGAGCGTCCACTCGGCCTGGCTCGCCACGTCGGACCCCGTCAGGGGGTTGTCGGCGATCGTCTCTTCCAGCGGCGGGGCGCCGATCATGTCCAGGCGTGCCTGGTCCTGGGCGAAGTTCGTGGCGCGGTTGTAGCCCTTCTCGTGGTCGAAGACCTTGTCCGTCAGCAGGGCCGGGTTGTTCGCGAACGTCGGCGTGCTGCCGATCGTCGCCCACATGCGGTGCGCCCAGTCGTCGAACGCGGCCCGGTGCTCCGGCGTGGTGAAGTCGCCGAACGCGGCGAACTGCTCGCGCTCGATGACGGGCCGGGAGAACTGGGCGTTGAGCGCGTCCGCGACCGCCTGGACGCCGTGCCGCTCGATCAGCGCGGCGACCTCGTCGGTCCTGGTGTCGAGCATGACCGACAGCTGCAGCAGCTCCCGGCCCGCTCGGTGGTCCAGGTACGCGCCGGGCCTGATCAGCTCGGCCTCCACGTTCCTGGCGAGCTGGGGAGCGTTCTGCATCGCGTCCGCGGCCAGTGCCTGGAGGTGGCTGCGGACCACCACGTCCGGCACCGGTGCCGGTGAGTGGTTGTCGGCGTCCTGGGTCGAGTCACCCGACCTGGACGTGTCGCCGCCGGTGTCCGAGGGGTTCGCCGGCGCCGGACGGGTCGACGGGCCCTCACCACGGTCGACGTCCCCGCTGGGCGGGGCGTCGTGCCCGCTGTCCGTGTCGCTGCTGGAGGACGACGTGGTGTCGGTGGTGGTGGACGGCGCCGGCGTGTTGTTGTAGTCGGTGATCTGCCGGTCGACGACGGACTTCTGGTCCCACCAGTCCTTCTGCTTGCCGTCGGCGGCGCGGCGGGCGTCGTCGAGCTGCGTCTCCGCGTCCTCGACGAGCGCCTGCTGGGCGGCACGGTCCTCGGCGTTCCGCGCGATCTTCTCGTTGTGCGCGGTCTCCGCCTCGGCGCGGGCGGTGTCGGCCTCGGCGACGACCCGCTGCTGCGCCTCCAGCTCCGCCTGCCTCGCCTGAGCCGCCTCGGTGTCGACCCTCAGCTGCTCCCTGGCGTCGCGCAGCTGCTGCTGCGTCCGGTGGAGGGCGTTCCTGGCGGCGTCGGCCTCGATCTGGGCGGCCCGCACGGTGTCGGCGTCGCCGCCGTTGGCCCTGGTCTCGTCCAGTGCGAGCTGAGCCGCCACCGCGTTGGAGCTGAGGCCGTCGATGCGGGAGTCCAGGGAGTTCACCGCGTTCTGGGTCTCCGCGGCCTCCCGTGCGGCGGTGTCGGCCCGCGTCTCCAGCTCCGGCAGCTTCGCCTGCTCGGTCCGGTGCGTCCCGGCGGCCTGCTCGTGGCGCTCCTGGAGCGGCCTGAGCTCCGCGTCGTTCTTCGCGAGCGACGCGGCGGCGGAGTTGATCACCTTCTGCGCGTCGTGCCGCCGGCCGTCGACGGTGACCTCGGCGGTGCGCCAGTCGTCCGCCGCCTTCTTCAGGTCGGTCTGGGCGGCGTCCAGGTCCGTGCCGAAGTCCTTGCCCAGCAGCGTCTGCGCGTCGGTCGCCGGCATGCGGACCCCGGCGGAGCCCGGCACCGACAGGTCGACCACGGAGGTCTTGCCGCCGACCGTCGCGACCACGCGGTACTCCACGCCGAACTGGACCAGACCGGTCCGCACCTTCGGCTTGGTGTTGTTCACCTTGTTGTCGGTGGGCCCGCCGGACACCGCGGACGAGTCCTCGCCCGCGTGCCGCAGCTCCACACCGCTCGGCAGGAAGTTGGCGGTGTCCTTCGGGTCGGTGCCCTGCTTGACCGCCGCGCTGCCGGCCGCGAGACCCACGGACACGTCACCGGTCTCGGAGACCTTCGCGTCCGTGCTGGTCGCCGTGACCTGCGACTTCGGGTTCTCCAGGGCGACACCGTCGCTCAGCGACCCGAGCTCGGGGTCGACGAGCCGCGCGTAGACCTTGACCTCGGCGTCCTGGCCGAACGTCAGGGCCGCCTCCTTGAGCCCCGGCACGTCGAGCGGGCCGGAGAGCATGGACGGCAGGTGCGGCTGGAGGGTCTCCGGGCTCAGCGTCGACAGCAGGCTGTTGAGCGAGCCCGTGCCCTTGCCGGTGAGGCCCTTGCCCGCCCCGGCGTCGGTCAACGCCTTCACCGCGGCGTCGCGCAGGTCCTTCGCGCCGCGGAAGTTCTCCACCGACGCGTGCGGCGGGAGCTGCGTGGCACGGGGGTCCTGCTGGAACTCGGCGGTCGCCTCCGCGGTGCCGAACCGGCCGGGCAGCTTGCTCGCCGCGGACATGTACGGCTGCGGGGTGCCGCGGCTGGTGGTCGGCTCGGAGATCTTCTGGTTGTCCGCGTGCAGGCGGACCGTCATCTCCTGCAGGCCGCTGGTGGCCCTGCCGATCTCCTTGTTCCCCTTCTCGACCACGAGCTCGAACTCGATCGGCACGGCGTAGCGCGCCGCCGGTCCGCTCGCGGCCCGCAGGTGGCCGAACTGGTCGGTCGTCGTGGTCGTCACCGAGGTGCTCTTGGACCCGCCGATGTTCGCGGCCGCGACGACACCCGCCGTGCCGGACACGTTCGGGTTCGCGCTGCCCGGCGCGGCCATGCCCGGCGCCTTGAGGCCGAGGCCCCAGCCGGTGCCGCGGCCCTGGCCCTCGCCGGCCTTGGTCGACCCGGCGATCGTCGACTCCATCTCGACGCCGTCGTTCACGACGTCCTGGAACTTCGGGTCGCCCGTCTTGGCGCGCAGCGTGACCTGGTAGGAGTCCTTGCCGAACGTGCCGGGCTGGTGCACCAGCAGCGGCACGCCGCCGTCCAGGGCGCTGTCGACCATCGCCTTCACGCTCGCGGGGGAGCTGAAGTCGACCAGGCGCTGCATGTTGCTCATCGAGTCCTTGAGGACCGAGTCGGGCAGCAGCGTTCCGCCGAAGCGCTTCGTCGTGGCGGCGTTGACCCGCTGCGCCAGGTCGGTGACCACACCGGACAGGTCCGGCACGCTCTCGACCGTGGACAGGCCGAGCGCGCCCGGCTCGCCGTCGGCCACCGTCGCGGGCGGCGCCATCGACGGCAGCGCCGGCTTGGGCACGTCCGGCTTGACGTCGGGCAGCAGACCCATGTCCCGTGCGACGTCCTCGGTCACGCGGACGAACACCGAGTTGGGCAGCGACACCGACGCGCCCTGGGCGCGCGGCGTGCCGCCGTAGACGAAGTTGCCGGAGCGGCTCTCGCCGACCACGGTGACGTCCGCGTCGAGCTGCACCAGCACGGTGCGGGCACCCGACGGGGTCACGCGGTTGCGGTCGTGGCTGCCGGCGATCTCCTTCGACGACGTCTTCGAGTCCGCCCACGGCGTGTACTTGCCCGCCACCGCGACACCACCGGCACCGCTGGCGGGCGTGGGCTCACCGGCGGGCGGGGGAGCGTTGTTCGGCTTGATCGGCAGGTTCACGCCACCGGTGACGTCGACCGACCGGTTCGTCGACGACGACGAGCCCGCCTTGTAGCCGCCGGTGGTGGCGTTCTCGGTCCCGGTGGTGTCCGAGATCGACACGATCTTCGGGTTGCTCAGCCCGAACTTCACGCCGATCGCGCCGGAGCGGTCGGTGACCCGCCGGTCGTACTTGAGGCCCTGCTCGGCGATGCCGGTCTCGGTCAGCGTGCGCAGGTTCGCCTTGATGTTCTCCGGGGAGAACATCTTGTCGATCTGCGCCCGCGACGCGGTGCCCGGCACCGTGAGCGCCGAGTCGCCGCCCGCCGCGCGGTTGAGCGCGTCGATGGCCTGGTCGCGCAGCGCCGTCGTGTTCGCGACGGCCTCCACGTGCAGGAACTCCGGCGCCTTCGTCGCGGTGGGCGTGGTCAGCAGCTCGTGGACGGTCGGCGAGTTGTCCAGCTCCGCCACGTCCGGGTCGCCGGGCTCGAAGCCCTTGCCGGGGTCGTTGTCCAGGGTGGAGCTGTCGGACACCCACAGGTTGACGCCGCCCCTGATGGGCGCGAGACCGCCGTCGCCGGTCTTGGCCACGGTGTGCTGCTCGGGGACGTGGTGGCCGGGCAGGCCGGGCGTCACGCGGCGCACCCAGGCGCGGGGCCGGGTGAACGTGGTGATCTCGACCTCGAACTCCACGTCGCCGCGGAACACCTGGGCGTCGGGGCTGCCGATGTTGAGCGAGGTGCTGTTGACCGTCGGGCCGGCCGCGGTCTTGTCCGACCACGAGTGGTTGTACTTCGCGCCGAGCTGCGGCGTCGGCGTCATCTTGGCGATCTTGGTCTCGGCGGGGATCGAGACCTTGCCCTCGACGCCGGCGCTCCAGCCCTTGGTGGTGGTCGTGGAGCTGTCGAGCTTCGGGCCGGTCGAGGAGGCGTCGCGGATGTTGCGCGCGTCGGCCTGGCCGAGGTGCTCGGTGTTCGTCACCTTCGCCTTGACGGTGACGTTGACGTAGGTGTTGCTGGTCGCGCCGCTCTGCTTGAGCTGCACCTGGACGCCCGGTCCCATCAGGCTGTCCATGTTCGTCCGCAGCGCCGCGGGCGAGAGCTGCGAGGCGAGCTTGCGCTGGTTCGCGAGCTGCTCGGCGACGTCGGAGAAGTGCTGGCCCTTGCTCGAGCGCGGGTTCGCGTCCGGGTTGTTCCACTTCGGCAGGAACTTGTCGAAGCCGGGCAGGCCGCGCAGCGCGCCCTCGACCTGGGCCTGGACCTCCGCCGCGACCTCGAACTCGCCGACCTTGGCGTTGCCGGTGGCGAGCGCGTCGCCCAGGTACGGCGGCGCGAACTTCGTGCCCTTGCCGCTGTCGTCGACCGTCGAGCCCCTGGTGCCGTCCGGGGTCGGCAGGCCCAGCGCCGCCGCCTCGGGCAGGCCCAGGCGCAGGTAGGTGGTGACGGGGATCGTGACCGGGGCACCGCTCGGCGAGGCCACCTCGACCTCGGCGCGCACCTTGTACAGGCCGGTGGTGCCCTTGATCTGGATGCCGCTCTTGTGGCTGGTGTTGATGCCCGCGTTGACGTTCTCGGCGACGCGCGCCGAGTAGCCGAGCGTGGCGCCGACCTGGCCGCCGACGACGTTGGGCAGACCCGCGTTGAACCCGAGACCGCCGGTGAGGTCGCCGCCGGACTTGGTCGTCGAGGACACACCGCTGCTGTGCGCCGCGGTGTCGTGCAGGCGCAGCACCGAGCTGTCGTGCGTGCCGACCAGCTCCGCCGTGAACAGCTTCGCCGTCATCTGCACCGCGGCGCCCTTGCTCGCGTGCGGGCTGACGAGGTCCGGCGACGTCACGGCCGCTCCGCCGAGCATCGCGCCGAGGTTGTTGCGGATCTCGGTGGGGCTCAGGAAGTTCTGCAGCGCCTCGCGGCCCGGCGAACCGATCTTGACGATCGACGGGTGCAGGTTCCGGGAGACGTCGCTGAACGCCTTCGCCGGGTTGTCGACCGTCACGACCTCGGGCGCGGGGTGCTCGACCTTCGCGCCCCAGTTCCTGACCGGCACCGAGTCGGCGTTGATACCGGTGCCGGAGCCGGTGATGGTCGCCAGGTCGTTCGGGACGTGGAGCGTGACGGACGTGCCGTCGCTGACCGGGGGCAGGTTGCGGATGCCGCCGTTGGCGTCGGCGAGCGTGATGTCCCAGGTCACCCCGACGGTGGCGGTCGTGGTGCCCTCGCCGGCCCTGATGATCCGCTGGTCGGTGAGCGACGACGACATCACCTGCGACTGCCCCGGGGTGGCGAGCTGTGCCTTGCCGCCGAGCGAGCCGTACGGGCCGAGACCCTGGCTGGCCGTGACCGAGCCGCCGACGTCGTTCGCGGTGGCGACGGTGTGCGTGGTCGAGGAGGTGTTCCCCGACTGCGCGGTCATGTCCGTCTTGGTGGTCGGCGCGGCGACGGGGTCGACGCCGGTCTGCGCCTGCATGGTCGCGCGGAGGTTCGCCTCGTACCAGGTGTTGCCGATCTTGACCTGGAAGTTGCGGCCCTTGTCGAGGAACGACTCGAAGTCGCCGTTGATCGCCTGCTGGATGCGGGCGGCGTCGGCGGGCTTGAGGTTCGGGATGCCGGCCGTGACGTTCGCGGCGCCGCGCACGTCGCTGGGGGCGATCGAGCCGAGCCCCTTGTTGCCCTGGAAGAAGTCCGGCAGCGCCTGCGTGCCCGGCATGACCTGGCCGACCTGGGGGTTGGCCAGGGTGGTCATCGGGATGACCGGGTTCGGCGTCGGGTGGACCGGGCGGGTCTGGACCTCGGGCTCGGTCCACGCGGAGTTCTGCTGCGCGGCCGCCGTGTCGTCGGACCTCGCGGTGTCGTGGGACTGGTCGGCGGTGTCGGCCGTGGTCTCGGCCGACGGGGCCGGCGGGGTCCACCCGGCCGGCGGCGGGACCGTGGCCGGACCGGCCGGTTCCAGCCGGGTGTCGGGGACCATGACCTGGCTGTTCGCGGTGCGCTCGACGAGCCACAGGTGGCGCGGCCGCACGCCGGGGTCGGGCAGGTGGATGTCGGCGCCCATCAGGCCGCCGTCGCCCTTGTGCACACCGGAGTTCGTGTCGTGCTGCTGGAACACGCGCGAGCTGTCGCTGTACTCGTCGGGGACGCCCAGGTAGTGCAGCGTCTCGTGGGCGAGCACCTCGGGACTGGCGTCGCCGTTCCAGTGCGTCTGGTCGATGCCCTTGCGGTCCGGGTCGACCCTGACGCTGGTGTGCGCGTCGGCCTTGTTGTCGGTGAACTCGAGGTTGACGTGGAACTGGTCACCGCTGGGGAGCCGGAAACCCTGGTTCAGCAACGAGTTCACGCCGTTGCGGGCGTTCTCCTTGACCTGCGCGACGAGCTCGGGGGAGGCGTTCGCGGCGGGGTCGACGTGCACCTTGACGGTGTACTCCTGCACGAACTTGCCGGGGCTCGTCTCGATGCGGCGCAGGTCGTAGCCGATCAGGCCCTGGTACGACTTGATGTCGCGCGGGGTGCTGTCGGTCTTCACGTCGTGGACGACGACGTCGACCGTGCGCACGTCCTTGTCGTTGCGGCGGTCCGCCCACGAGGAACGGTCGGCCGGCTTCTCCGGGACGAACCAGTCGGCCGTCTTCGCCGGGTCGTGCCGCCACGACTCGTCGGTGAGGACGTCCTTGCCCCGGTGCGACTCGGGCGTCGGCGGCGTCATCGCGGGCGGCGCGCCACCGCCCCTGACCTGCCGGGGCGCGTCGGTGTCCGCCGGAGCGGGCCGCGACGAGCTCGTCCCGGGCTCCGTGGTGGCGGGCGGTGGGTCGGCGAAGACCAGTGACGGCGGTTGTCCGGGGCTGAACCGGATCAACGGCTCCGCGTTCGGCGCCGTCTGCTGGTGGCGCGACACGATGTCGTTGAAGATCTTCTCCTGGAACGCGCCCTGCGGCTCCCAGTACATGTGGGCGCCGTGCTGCACGCCCATGTTCCGCTGGGTCAGCAGCCACACGTTGAGGTCGTAGTCCCCGTTCTGCTCCACGCTCAGCGAGCTGCCGTCGTCGGGACGACGGATGTCGTAGACGTCGTGGTCACCGGTGATCTGCTTGAACTCGCCGGACTTGTCGGCCTGCACGATGCCGTTCTCGACGCGGTACCGGCCCTGCGCCTCGAGGTCCGCCATCTCGGGGCCCAGCTCGGCGAACTCCCTGGTGCGGTTCTCGAAGCGCTGCCGCACGCTGTCGCGGACCTCCGGCGGCACCGAGTCCCAGTCCGGCTGCCGCGGCTCGAAGAAGCCCACGAGCCCGATCGTGTTCGGGTCCGCGCCCAGGTGGACGTCGAGGGGGCTGATCGTCTTGGCCTTGATGTCCTTCGGCTTCGGGACCGCGCCCTGTTCCAGCCACCGCACGGAGTCCGCGTTGGTCGGCCGCACGTCGTAGACGAGGTTGAACCGGTCCGCGAGGTTCTGGAACCGCGCCTGGTTGAGCCGCGGCATGCCGAACTCGTCCTGCAGCCGTTGCGGCGTCAGCGGACCACTGGCGTCCTGCGGCGAAGTCCACTCGCCGTCGAGCAGCTGCTGCGGGCGCGGCGCCGTCTCGACCGTCGCGTCCAGCTCGTCGAAGAGGTCCTCGACGAACGTGTCCGCCACGTTCGGGATGGCCACGTCGTCCAGGTTCGGGCTCGGCGTCGCACCCGGAACCGGCGACGTGGCCGCGGACGGGACGTCGGTCGTCGGCGCCGTGGACCGCGGGGTCGCACCGGGGGTGACGGCCGAGGGAGCCGGACGGCTCTGCGAGCCGGACGGGTTCTGCGAGCCGGACGCCTTGGGCTGTCCGGTCTCGACGCCGCCGCGGCTGCTCTCCGCCACCGACGACTCCGCCGGCAGCGGGGGCAGCGGCTTCTGGTTCGCTTCCGGCGTGGAGCCGGACGGCTGCTGCGGCGTGGGCGGCAGCGGCTTTGCGTCCGCGTCCGCCGTGGTGCGCGTGGTGGCGTCACCGGGCGGCGGCGTGGGCGGGGTCGGCGGTGCCGGCTTCGGCGGCACCGGAGGCGGGGACGAGTTGTAGGCGTCGACCTGGTGGTCCGCCTCCGCCTTCGCCTCCCACCACTTCTTCTGCTCGGCGTCCGCCGTCTTGCGGGCGTCGTCGAGCTTGGTCTCCGCGTCCTTGATCGTCTGCTCGGCCTGCGCCCGCTCGTCCGCGAGCGCGTTGTGCTTCTCCTCGGCGGTGGCGCGTGCGGCGTCGGCGTCGGTGACGACCTGCTGCTGCGCCTGGAGCTGCGCGCGGGCGTCGATGGCGGCCTGGCGCTGCGCGTCGAGGTCCGCGTGCGCGTCCGCGAGCTGCTGCTGGGCGTCGGTCAGCGCGGTGTGCGCCGCGTCGGCCTCCTGACCCAGCCGGTCCAGCTCGGGCTTCGGCGCGCCGTTGATCTCGGCGTCGGCCAGGGCGTTGTTCGCGGTGAGCGCGTCCTGGCTGAGCGACGCGATCTGCGGCGTCAGGTCCTGGATCGTCGCGCGGGTGGCCGCCACGTCCGCCACGGCGTTGTCGAACGCCGTCTGCCGCGCCTGGAGCTCGGCCTCGGCGTTGACGTGGTTCTCGATGGCCGTGTTCAGGTCCGTCGCGGCGTCGCCGAGCGGCTGGTCGGTCCTGGCCAGCACCGCGGCGGAGGAGTTGATGGCCTCCTGCGCCTCGTGCCGTGCCTCGTCGACCTTCTTCTCGGCCTCGCGCCAGTCGTCGGCCGTCTTCTTGACCTCGGTCTGGGCGTCCTTCAACGAGTCGCTGAACTGCTGGTTCAGCATCGTCTCGACCTCGGCGGCGGGCATGCGCACGCCGGCAGAGCCGGGCACCGTCAGGTCGACGACGCCGGTCTTGCCGCCGATCGTCGCGACCACGCGGTACTCGACGTCGAACTGCACGAGGCCGGTGCGCGACGCGTCCGCGGGCTTGACGTTGCCGCCCTCGGCCTGCGCCGGGCCGCCGGAGACCGCGGACGAGTCCTCGTTCGCGTGCCGCAGCTCGACACCGCCGGTGCCGACGTTGACGGTGTCCGCCGGGGCGCCCTGCTTGACCGCCGCGCTGCCCTGGGCGAGACCCACGGACACGTCGGCGGTGTCGGCGACCTTGCCCTCGCTGGAGACGTCGGTGGTCTTCGTCGTCTGCGGGGTCTCGATCTTCACGCCGTCGCTGAGCGAGCCCAGCTGCGGGTTCACCAGCTTCGCGTAGACCTTGACGTCGGCGTCCTGGCCGAACGTCAGCGCCGCCTCCTTGAGCCCCGGCACGTCGAGCGGGCCGGAGAGCATGGACGGCAGGTGCGGCTGGAGGTTCTCCGGGCTGAGGGTGGAGAACAGGCTGTTGAGCGAGCCCGTGCCCTTGCCGGTGAGGCCCTTGCCCGCGCCGGCCTCCGACATCGCCTTCACGGCGGCGTCGCGCAGGTCGCCGGCGCCGCGCAGGTTCTCGACCGACGCGGTGGACGGCAGCTGCGTGGCGCGGGTGTCCTGCTGGAAGGCGAACGTCGCCTCCGGCGTGCCGAACTCGCTGCCGCGCTTGCTCGCCGCCGACATGTACGGCTGCTGCGTCCCGTGACCGGAGGTCGGCTGGGAGACCTTCTGGTTGTCCGCGTGCGTGCGGACGACCATGTCCTGCTCGACGCTGGTCGCCTTCGCGACCTCCTTCGTGCCCTTCTCGACGACGAGCTCGAACTCGACGGGCACGTTGTAGCGCGCCGCCGGTCCGCTCGCCGTGCGGCTGTGGCTGAAGGCCTCGCTGGTCGAGGTGGTGACCGAGCTGCTCGTGCTGGACCCGACGTTCGCGCCCGCGCTGAGACCGGCGGTGCCCGAGACGTTCGGGTTCGCGCTGCCCGGCGAGGCCAGGCCCGGTGCCCGCAGGCCGACGCCCCAGCCCGTGCCGCGGCCCTTGCCGTCGCCCTCCTTGCGGGAGCCGCCGTCGTTGTGGCTCATGTCGACGCCGTCGTTGACGACCTGGTCGAACTTCGGCTCGCCCGTCTTGGCGCGCAGCGTGACCTGGTAGGAGTCCTTGCCGAACGTGCCGGGCTGGTGCACCAGCAGCGGCACGCCGCCGTCCAGGGCGCTGTCGATCATCGCCTTCACGCTCGACGGCGAGTTGAGGTCGACGATGCGCTGGAGGTTGCTCATCGAGTCCTTGAGCACCGAGTCCGGGACCAGCGAGTCGCTGCCGAACTTCTTGGTGTTCTGGGACAGCTTCGTCGTGAGCTCGTTGACCGCCGCCGAGAGGTCGGGGACCTTCTCCACGTTGGACAGACCCAGCGCGCCGGGCTCACCCGGCGCCACCGTCGACGGCGGCGCCATCTTCGGGAAGTCGGGCTTCGGGACGTTCGGCGCGACCTTCGGCAGGACGCCCATCTCCCGTGCGACGTCCTCCGACACCCGCACGAACACGGACTTCGGCATGGAGACCGTGACGCCCTCGGCGTTCGGCGTGCCGCCGTGCACGAAGTTCCCGGCGCGGCTCTCGCCGACGATCGTGAACTCGGCGTCGACCTGGACCAGCACGGTCCTGGCGTCACCCGGCGTCGTCCTGCCGCGGTCGACGTTGCCGCCGATCTCGTTCGACTGGGTCTTGCTGTCCGACCACGGCGTCACCTTGCCGGTGACCGCGGCACCACCGGACCCGCTGGGGTTCGACGGCTGGCCGGCGGGCGGCGGGGTGACGTTGGGGCGCACCGGGATGTTGATGCCCGCGGTGAGGTCGACCGACCGGCTCGTCGTGGACGACTCACCGGCCTTGTAGCCGCCGCTGACCGAGTTGTCGGAGCCCGTGGTGTCCGAGATGGACACCAGCTTCGCCTCGCCCAGCTTCACCGACATGCCGATCGCGCCGGAGCGGTCGGTGACGCGGCGGTCGTACTTGAGGCCCTGCTCCTGCACACCGGTCTCGATGAGCCGCTGCAGGTTCGCCTTGATGTTCTCCGGGGAGAACATCTTGTCGATCTGGGCGCGTGACGCGGTGCCCGGCGTGGTGAGCGCCGAGTCGCCCTTGGCCGCGCGGTTGAGCGCGTCGACCGCCTGGTCCCGCAGCTCCGTCGTGTTCGCGACCGCCTCGACGTTCAGGAACTCCGGCGACTTCGGCCGGGCTTGACTCGGGTTCAGCAGGTCCTTGACGGTCGGGGAGTCCGCGATCGGCGTGGACTTCGGGTCGCCCGGCTTGAAACCGTCACCGGGGTCGTTGTCGAGTGTCGAGGAGTCCGACACCCACAGGTTGACCTTGCCGTCGATCTTGTCGAGGCCGGCACCGGTCTTGGCGACCGTCGTGACCTCCGGCGCCTGCTGGCCGGGAGCGCCGGGCACG